>NZ_JBFUIA010000009.1:0-220334 GCF_056402115.1 Mucilaginibacter sp. P4_C11
GTCATAACGTTTCAGCGTCTGGATATTGCCCATATTGTCATATACCAGGGTTTCACTGTAAAAACCGTCGTTTGCTGCCGAAGTGGTCGATATCGCATCCGTTAGTCTGTTCAGCTTATCGTAAGTATAGTTATAGGTGAGCGCAGGCAGGGTGGCCCCCGATAATGCCCCGGTCAGGGTCTTCACACTGCCGATGTTGCCATTATACTGAGGCGTTGCCGCATCGTCATACTTTAAATCCATGCCGAACTGGTCGTTCAGGTCGGTACTGGTCAGCGGGTCGTTGGTCAGGCTTCCATTATTGATATTGGTAAGCCAACCTCTGGCATTGTATCTATAGTTTACGTTTTGCAAAAAGCTGGTGCCGTTAATCGAGTGTAGTCCTTTTTGCTTCAGCTGCCCTATTTCATTATAAACGCTCTGCGAAACCACTACCTGCTGCTGGGCTGTGTTTGTGCCATCAGTCAGCTGATTCGAGCTTTTTAACCGTCGGCCCATATGGTCATAGGTGTAACTGTCGGCCGTCGTCAGGATCAGTACCGCGGCGGTGCCGCCGCTATTTTTATTATAGTGAAGGCGGGTAACTGTTAAAGGTTGTTTTACAAAATTGTAAACCGTTTGTACATCGTCATAATTATACGGGCTTAACCAGGTGCTGCCACCCAGGTAATGCTCATTGAACGTACGGATTGCCTTGCCCTCTTTATCGTAATAAGGCACGCTCCACAGGTAGTCGGCCGTGGTGTTCAGCACCAGTGTCTTGCTTGCCGTGGCAAGCCCTGTGGTTTGCGGGCTGTACAGCACATTGGCTTGCTGATTGTAAAGGCTGGGCAGCCCGGGGATATTGTTATAAATGTCATAATAGCTTACACTCAGCGTAGTTGTCCATGCAGTGGGCCAGGCTGCGGCAGTATAGCCGGTGCCGGTGCTTACGGGGGTTTCCCATAGCGTAGCTACCGCATCGGCCGCAGTTTGTACGGCAACATGGTTATCGGCACCTGCCGTTGTTCCGTACTGGTAAACACCGGTAAGCACAGCCCTCCCCAAAGGGTCGTATTTGGTTACAGTCCACTCCTGGGTAGCCTTCATCCGCTGTACCGAATCCTGGGTGGCTACAGGCTGGTCTAAACCGTTATAGATCACAAACTCCCAGCCTTTGCCCGGTATCTTTTTTTGATAAAGCCTTCCGCGGGCATCATAACGGTACTGGTAACATTTGGTATCTATCGTGGTTTGGCTTATGGCTGCTGTGGCATCGGGGTTTGCGCCCGGCGGCAGTACAAAAGCCAGGTTCCCCATATCATCATACACATAATAGGTGCTTAGCATTTCGGCCGTGGGTGTGGTTCCCGCCTTAATGTTGTAGGTGCGCTTTAGCAGCACATGGCCTTCTTTATCCTTATACTCTTCGGTAGTACCAAAACAGCCATCGGTATTTTTCCAGTTCTCGTTACGGCTGATGGTTATAAGCAGTTGCCCGTTATCGTAGGTTGCCGTATTGCCCGTACGCGTGAGCGAACGACTGCCATTGGCATTAATGGGTGCCTGGTACAAGGCAACCGTATGGCTGCCGGCATTGCCCGTCGTGGCTGTACTGAAAGTGCTTTGATCATTAAGGGTTTGTACAGAGCGTGCCGTATGGTTATTGCTGGCGGCATCCGGCGCGCCCGGAATTTGCCAGGCGGCGCCTGGCGCTCCCTGTTCTACAACAGTATTCATTGGCGAGTTCTCGAAGCCTGTTTGCGCATAAGGGTACTGCGTAAGCACTATACCGTTGGCCTGCTTGCCTTCTGCCGTTCCGTTTGCCGGGTTATAAAAAGCTTTTACACCCGTAGTGGCGCCAAACGCATCGGCGCGGTAACTGCCATAATTGGTAGATGTGCTTACATAGGGCAGGGATTTTTGCGCCTCGCGGCTGTAGGCATCATAGCTAAAGGGCTGGATAATATCATTACCCAATGGCGACGCCTGCCTTTGTACTGTTTGCAGCGGGCGGCCAAGGCCGTCAATATAGTCCATGGTCGTCATCACCTGTGTCTTGTCTGTAGTGGCGGCATCCAGCTGGGCTACTGTTGTAATCGGCGTACGGGGTACCCGCGTACGGATGTAGTTTGGGCTGGCTGTCTGGGCCTGTCCGGCTTGTATAATGCAAAGCAAACCTGCCATCAGCAGGCTGCTTTTATATATCTTTTGTATTAATTCCATTTGCTAGGTTTGGTAAGGTTAAATAGGTATTTCTGTTACAGTTATACAAACATCAAATATCCGGTACCCATGGTGTATAACCCGTGCCCGGCAATACCGTTATCACCGTATTGGGCGTATAACAAATTTGCTTGGTGCCAATACCAAAACAACCCGAAATAATAATGGAGCCGCTGGTTGCCTGGTTGGTGCCTGCTGCAATGGTGATGGTTGTATTGGTGGTTGTGGCTACCGGGTTGGGTGTTCGCCCGTCGGCGTAACTTGCCGTTGTCACATACTTGTAATTAACAGTGAGCGCTACCGGCGCGTTTATTAAATTAGTGCAGTTGACATCGCTATAGGTATTAAACTTCAGGGTATTGTAGGTAAGCCCGTTGCTTACACTGGTGCTGCCTACCGTTTGTTTTACATACACAGCTGCCGGTAAAGGGCAGGCCGTAGTGTTGGTACCGTTGCTCACCCATCGCGATTGGTTATACGTGGTACTCAAAGGGTTGGTGTCGGTTTCCTGCCTTAACTGCTCGCCGGTGTTGCCTCCGTTAGCTCCCAGTACACACATCCTGTTTGTATTATCTGTCCAGGTGGGGGCAAAGGATACATAGCTATAAGTATAGTTTTTAAGGATATTACCGTCCTGGTCGCGGATGTTTAACAAACGCGGCAGTCCGTCATATTCGTAATAAGTGGTGTTGTTTTTGGCATCGGTGCTGCTGGTAAGGCCCACCAACGGTTCGTAGGCATAGGTAGTCATCTGCGCGTTTACCGGGTAAAGCCGCAGTTCATCGATATTGCCTGTGCCCGATATGGTAACCGTGGTAAGCCCGGTAACGCGGTGCTCATGGTAAGTCCAACCCTGCGCGGTGGTGCCGTTTATGGGGTAACCGCTAATGGTACCGGTTATGGTAAGCGGGGTGGTGCTTTTGCTCCAATAGGATACCACGTAACTGCTGGCCGCGGTAAGGCCGCTTTTGGTGATGTTGCCGTTGGCCAGGTTATAGGATGCCTTCCCTGTTTTGGCTGCTGTTGTAATATCCCGTGCGGTTGAAGCGATAGTCCAGTTACCGGTTCCGTCATATTCAAAGCTGGTATAGGCTATATTGGCCGGTGTGGCGTTTATGGCCTCGGCTATAGGCATGGTTGATTTATAATCCCATATATAGGAGCTGCTAACACCGTTTAATTTATGCTGCTGCAGTAAATTGCCATAACTGTCATAAGCGTCAAAAATTACATATTGTTTATAACGGGAATCGATAGTAGACGAAGATGCCGTAATAGTTGCCGGAACAAAATTGGCCATTGGCGATATGCTGTTGGTAGCCTGCAGTACATCAGGTAATGGCTGCGTGGCTTTGTAGGAGGTAAACACGCCGTTGGTTATCCTGGTATTGGTACCATCGGCATTTATTTTTTTAACGTATTTTTCAATTACCGGCTTAACCAGGTTTTTGGTTACCAGGTTTTGCACGCCCAAAGCTTTAGCATCGGTAGCAGTACCGGTAATGGTATAATCAAGCGGGTATTTGTTATAGGTGGTAACGGTTTCGCCCTTACTGTTGCTGGTTACTATACTGGTGGGCTGCAAATGTGCTACGTTGTCATAGTTGTAAACCGTATTGGATTCATAGTACTTTGTATTGGTGTTATCCAGCGGATCGTAAACCCGTTCATTGGTTTGCCCCTGGTAAATAAATTTCGACCGCATATTAAAATAAGTAACAATATTACGCATGGCCGGGTCGGTAGGGAGCGAATTTGACAGGGTTTCGTCTTCAAAATGATAACACGCGGGCACCCTGTTTTCCAGGCCGAAAACATCGTTTTGTATGGCCGGAATTTCATAATAGGTATTGGTTACCTGTTTAACTTTTATAAACTGGCCTGATACGTTTTTGTAAGTGGTTTCCGTGAGTAAATTGCCATTGTTAATTTCCGGAACGTTAGAGGCGAAGGGCGCCTGGATGGGCAGCCCGTACATGCTGTAGTCAGAGACATTGTCGGGCTGGTTAACATAAGTATAAATCGTTTTCCCGTTCTCCCCGTTTTCACCATCCAGCACTTCCACCTGGTCATAACCCACAACCGCGCCGCCGGCAGAGCCATCAAGCGGTATATTGCTATCAGCAGATCGCATCATGTGGGTGCCTATTACCGGATATACCTCAGTATACCCTCCGTAATGCCTCACGTGAACATCATTTGAAAATGAAAAATTGGTATAAACAGGGTGCGACATACGCCTGCCATAACTATACTCCTGCGTACCGGTATTATTCTTATTGGCAAAATAATGATAGTTGAACTTTTTTACGTTGATGTTTGCCGGGTTGGCCGCATCATGATCAATGATCCTTTTGATGCGCTGCCCCCCGCCGGTAGAGTAGTTGGCGTTTCCGGCAACGGCGTTGAGGTTTTGAGACCCTGTTTGGGTATAATACGTAAACGTAAAATGAATATCCTGGATAGACGCAGAGTAAGAGGGGTCGACATGCACCTTGAGCATGTATTTAGCTGGTGGCAGGGTAAGGTTAGTCATGGTATAGGTAAATACCGGCCCGCTGCAACTCATACAGTTTTCGGTATTTCCTCCCGTGCAGGTAGGGAAATATGATGCATCCTTATGAAATATAAGATTAGTACCTGTAACATCATAAAAATCAAAGGTTACCTTATCGGTAGTAGGGAAAGGATACGGCAAATTTGTACAGGCGTTAAAATCAGAAAAGCGGATGTCAAATCTTACTTTAACCGTACTGTTGGCGCTTGGCTGGAATTGATTGGGCACATACATATATTCGTCGGATATATCCAGGATATTCGACGGGTATATCTGTTGTCCAACCTGGTTGTCATAGTTTAGTACGACAGATTTTGACTGAACGGTAAAGGTTTTATTAAAGTAGCTGAAATCGTTTACCCGCGATTGCTGTTCGTCAAAATCATTCGCCTCGTATTGAAATTCCGTCAGCCCGCCCGTAGGGTATTGTATCGCGGTGAGGGAATAAGTGCCTACCAGGTTAGCGTTGGGTTCTCTTTCAGGCCCCGGCACACCCATATAAGCTGTGATAGGGTCAGGTGAGCTTAATTCTATTACAGATGGTACCAGGGAAGAAGTAATGGTTATACCGTTGTAATATCCCCAGTGGTCCCTGGCGAAGGAGCCTTTGGCCGGCATAAAATTAGTTTCGTTATATTTGAAAACATAAGGATTCTCAGAAACGGTGTTGCCGCCATAATATCCGGTTTGCTGTACCTGTAGCAGTTCCAGCCTTTTGGAGTTATTGGCGGTGCCGGTGCCGGCATCATCATCTGTTAAACCATGGTCAAAATACCCATAAGTAAGTGAAACTGTTTTAAATGGTGTTGTGCTCACTACCCCATTTACGTCCTTGGTAAAAATGCTGATGCCATCTAATTTCTTATCATCAACAACGTCATCGCGGTCCGAGTAGTTAAATTTAACCACCCCGGTGTTAAAATCAATATTATCCAACACTACCAGCGCGTATTCTTTGCCGGGTACTGTACCCACCTGGTGCCCGGTATTGTGAGTCATAAACATAGGTTGTTCTATACCAGAATATACCGGCGGATCGTAATAATCCCAGCTTTCTGACCAACTTCCGATAGTTTTCACCGTGCGGTTAACAGATGTGTAATTAAGTGTAATAAAATTACCTGTTGGTGAAGTTATTTTGGTTAAATACCAGGCCGATTTATGGTCGCCCGTTTCATCATGGTATGTTTCATAAGCAGTAAAATCATATATAAAGCCATCATCACCCACTATTTTCCAACTTGTTGCATCTGTGGTGCAGCTAATTTTAAGTTTTTCCTGTTTTTGGATAATAGCCTGGTAATCGCGGTTTAACACAAACTTGCCCGAGTGGCCGTTGAAATTATAATTATATTGATCCTGCTGGAAATCATAGGGTGGGATGGACGTAAATTCCGGGGTCATATCCCTGGTAAACATGGTTGGCGACTGGTTTTTATTAAACAGGTTCATTATAACGCCATAACTCATCAAATCGCGGGGGCCCTGACCGCCCGAGAAATCGGGTACACTGTTAAAAGCACTGTGGAAATATCCAGAGCCGTAAAAGTCATCGTCGCCTATGACGTTACGCGAAATAGATCCCGTTGCATTTAAAACCCAACCAAGACCAACCTGGCTGGCCTCCTCCGATACCTTAATGCCGCCGGCATGATAGCTTAATGACAAAGGATAGCTGATATCCCTGAATTTGATATTGTATAACGGTATGCTGATGTTGGGCAACCCAGTATAATTACTTATCGGAATGTTACCATATTTTTGAAACGCCTGCATGTTAGGCGATGGTGGTACCACTTTTGCCAAAGTTGGCGCCTGTGCAAGCATGGTTTTGCATGCTGTTATCAGCAAAACAAAAAGCAATAATCGTTTAAGGTTAAAGGTCATTTTTAAAATGTATATAATCTATTAAATAAAGAAGCAACAGCCTGATTCCGGGCTACAAAAGGGGATTCGATAAAATCTTTAAATACTGTCGCGACGAAGGGTGCAATGAACAACAGAGCCATTCAGGCTGATATTCATCCCGATAGAATCGGCGTACACCGTTCCGTTGTGGTACAAATCAAGCCCGTTTACGGTAACTTTAAAGTGCAGCCCGGCGGTATCCAGTTTGCCCTGGTCAATCGGAAACTCGCCCAGCGGGCTTTTGGCAGTACCGGCAAGAGAATCGCCGATAAGCGTAAAATTATAGGTTAAAGGGTAGGCGGTGCTGTCCGTTTGGCGAAGACTGCCCGTCCACTTACCCTGAAGGTTGAACGGTGCGGCGGCAAGACAGAGAGCGGCTGATGCCGATAGCACGGCCGCGACGAATGGTCTTATTTTCATTGTGATAAGGTTATTTAGTAGGTTGGTAACAATAGTAGTTAGGTAACAAAGATATTACTTACGGGCAAACCTGCAAGTTTTTTAATTTTTTTTAAACTTAAAGGAGCGGGAAATGCCCCGGCTTTTTAGACGATGGATTTTGAAATGAAGGAGCAAAGATAAATGAATTTTAAGCAACGCATTCGGTTCAAACATACTCCAAACTTACGGCAACTGTTAAAAATTACTGGTGACACTACCTTGTCAGTAGCTTTTTTAGTAGCAAGTAGTTAGTATCAGGTAGCAAGAAGAAAAGGTGAGGAGTGAATGGTTTAGTAAATAAAAAATCCTGAGAATCTGTTAATCTGATAAATCCCGGTTCAGATAAGCGCGTTAAGGACTGCAATGGATACCGGCCCGTGGCTAAGGCCTTGTGTAGTATGAATGGAAGGCCTGGCCCCGTTTCTACCAACGGGGAAACGCCTTGTTTTAAGTCAAAAGTAAAAATTTAAAAGCCAAAAGTCTGCTTGGCGGGTGAGTGGTTGACTAAGAGAGTAGTTGATTAAGTGAGCGGTTAATTAGATTATAATATTGTGTGTGGCGAGTGTTTTACGAGGACTGCCAAACAACCACTCACTTAATCAACCATTCACCAAATCCAACCAATCAACCACACCCCAAAAACGTCGTTTAAATAATTAACAATAAGCTATTGCCAGAAATTTTGAAAACCGTAACTTTGCAAACTTAATTTTGTTATAACAATGTCAAAAACCCAGGCGAATACCAAAGTTGCTGCACCGGATACTACTTTCGGCCAGAGTGGCAACTTCGTACGCGAGAATCAAAAAAGCTTGCTTTTTATAGGTGGTGCTGTAGTGGCCCTTATTGTAATTTACTTTTTATACCTTAAAGTGTACTTAGGTCCGCTGGAAACCAAGGCGGCCAACCAAATGTATGTTGCGCAGGATTTTTGGGCTAAAAAAGATTGGGACAAAGCCATTAACGGCGATGCCAGCTACCCTGGCTTTAAAAAGATAATAACCGATTACAGCAATACCAAAGCCGCAAACCTGGCTTATTTTTACCTGGGCACTGCTTACCTGAACAAAGGCGAATATCATAAAGCGATAGAAAACCTGACCAATTACCGTGGCGACGACAGCATGGTTGCTGCCGAGGCTTACGGAAGCGCTGGTGATGCTTATGTTGAACTGAAGGATTACAGCAATGCCGCAACTTATTTTAACAAAGCTGTTGATAAGGCAAAAAATAAATTCCTGTCGCCGCTTTACCTTAAAAAATTAGGTTTGGTTTACGAAGAAACTAAAGACAATAAATCGGCCAGCGAGGCTTACAACAGGATTAAAACAGAATATCCTGAAAGCGCCGAAGCACAAAATATTGACGAGTATATTGCTCGTGTAGACGCGAAACTTTAATTTCGGATTTCGGAATTGCGATTTCGGATTTACAGAATGTTCGATTTTGGATTTGCAGATAGGTAATATTACCTTTGCGCGAATCGGGAATCGAACATTTTTTTTATAAAGAACCGTCATTGCGAGTATCTATCAGGTAAAACCTGAAAAAAATGTTATGACGCGCGACGGATATAGTTAAACGAATGCACTAAACTACCGTCATTGCGAGGTACGAAGCAATCCCGAACTATGTGGAGACTTAGCACGTAGGGGATTGCTTCGTACCTCGCAATAACGGAATGATCATAATTATTTAAACAACAATGGCATCGCAATTAAAAAACCTTTCAGATTTTTCGCATACCACCATCCCGTCTGCCGCGCCGTACCGGTTTGGCATTGTGGTGGCCGAGTGGAACGCCGAAATTACCAATGCGCTATACCGGGGCGCTTACAACAGCTTGGTTGCTAACGGGGCATTGGATGCTAATATCATGAGCTACACGGTGCCTGGCAGCTTCGAGCTTACATCGGGCGCCGACCTATTGCTAAAAACCGGCAGGCTTGATGCCGTAATTTGTTTAGGCTGCGTAATACAGGGCGAAACCCGCCATTTTGATTTTATTTGTAATGCGGTTGCAAATGGTGTAAGTAATGTTGCCATAAAATATGCAAAACCTGTTATATTTGGGGTGTTAACTACTGATAATCAGCAACAGGCCATTGATCGCGCAGGCGGCAAACATGGCAATAAAGGTGACGAGGCCGCAATTACCGCTATAAAAATGGCAGCGCTGGCCGAAACATTGAAGGGCTGATTTACGTTATACTGTTAAGCATAAAATACAATGAAAAAACTTATTTACATAGCTATTATAGCTCTTGCGGTTGGCAGCATATCATCATGCTCCAATAAATTGTGCCCTGCTTACGGTTCATATCCTAAGAGTGGCCGCTAACAGGCAAATGTCATTTTTGTAATCTGCCGGTCGCTATCGGCAGATTTTGTGTTATAATTACGTTTGTGAAGAAGATTTAAGAATCAAGAGTCAAGAATCAAAACAAAAAAGCAACCGTTTAATGATGGTGTTGCCTCAAACTTAAAGGAGCTATTTTGTCTTGTTAATTGACCGCTTTATGTAGTTCTCTTGATTCTTGACTCTTAATTCTTGACTCTAATATAAAAATATGAACTGGATATTGCTTACGTCGGCCGATCAGTTGAACGAGATAAAGAACCGTGAGGGTTACAGCCTGATTTTCAAACATAGCACCCGCTGCTCTATCAGCATGATGGCCAAGCGCCGTTTTGAGCTGGATTGGGAAGACCTTCCCGAAGATATGCCCCTTTACTTTTTAGACCTGATTAGCTATCGCGAGTTATCGGCCCAGGTGGCCCAGCTTTTCCAGGTTCACCACGAATCGCCGCAATTGCTGCTGATAAAAGACGGCGAGTGTGTGCTCGATCAATCGCACGGAGCCATCTCGGTAGAAGAAGCACTGAGCGTTTTAAGCTAATGCAATGTCATCGATAAATTGACGGGTTGTTTTTAGCCTAAAGTCTTAAGCTCTAAGTCAAAAAAAGGGAAAAATTTAACTTTAAACTTACCGCCAATTGCCCGGCTGATAGTTGGTAACAGCTAAGCAAGGTATCATGTGGGGTAAAAGTGAAGACCCTGTCATCAAAAACCTGCATGTCTGCTCATTTGAAATTTGCACATCTGCATATTTGCGCATCAGTATTCTGTAATAATTCTTACAACCTGCGTGTAACCTTATAATTGGTTATACGGTTTTTAACTACATTTGTACCATGATTGAATTGCCGGTAGTTCCTGCTGCGAGCCAGATCCAACGTAAGCCCGATTGGCTTAGGGTGAAGCTCCCCATCGGAAAAGAATACGCTCATGTGCGCGGCCTGGTTGACGAGCACAAACTACACACCATTTGCGAAAGTGGTAACTGCCCTAACATGGGCGAGTGCTGGGGTGCCGGCACGGCCACCTTTATGATATTGGGTAATATTTGCACCCGCTCATGCTCGTTTTGCGCTGTAGCAACCGGCAGGCCGCTGGCTGTTGATGTTGATGAGCCCAACCGCGTAGCTACTTCGGTTAAATTAATGCAGGTAAAGCATTGTGTGATAACCTCTGTAGATAGGGACGACCTTAAAGATGGCGGTTCCATCATCTGGGCCGAAACCATCAATGCCATCCGTCGCGAAAGCCCCGAAACGACTTTAGAAACCTTGTTGCCCGATTTTCGTGGTAATTGGGATAACCTTGCCCGCGTTTTGGAAACCCGCCCCGAGGTGGTATCGCACAACCTGGAAACCGTAAGGCGCCTTACCAAGGAAGTACGCATTCAGGCTAAATATGACCGTAGTTTAGAGGCATTAAAACATGTATCGGCTGCTGGTTTGCGTACCAAATCGGGCATTATGCTTGGCCTGGGCGAAACTGAAGATGATTTGCTGGAAGCTATGGACGATTTATTGGCAGCTGGTGTGCATATATTAACCCTGGGCCAGTACCTGCAGCCAACCCGTAACCATCACCCTGTTTTGGATTGGATTCATCCGGATCAGTTTGCGCGGTTAAAACAAATTGGCCTGGATAAGGGTTTTAAATATGTAGAAAGCGGTCCGCTTGTAAGGTCATCATATCATGCTGAAAAACACTTATTTGAATTATAACATTTCCTTTATATATTCACCCCGTTGAGTAAGAAACACAAAATATCGCTTTCGGAAGATGAGTTGGTGCTTGCATTAAGGAACCATGAAAAAATTGCCGTCGAGGCACTTTATGACATGTATTCGGCATCATTATATGGTGTAATATCCCGCATTGTTATTGATACCGCCGTAGCAGAAGATATTTTGCAGGAAACTTTCGTAAAAATCTGGCATTCCTTTTCGAGTTACAGTGCCGAGAAAGGCCGTTTATTTACCTGGATGGTTAACATTGCCCGCAACCTGGCAATTGACAAAATCAGATCAAAAGATTTTAAAAACCAAAACAAAAACCAGGAGATTGAAAATAACGTAACTTTTATTGACGAACAAAGGAGCACAGTTTACAAGCCTGAGTTAATGGGTGTTAAAGATTTAGTTCAGACGTTGAAGCCTGATCAGAAATCAATTATCGACCTGGTTTATTTTAAAGGGTATACACACGTGGAAGCAGCGGAAGAGCTGGGCATCCCGCTGGGTACTATTAAAACAAGGTTGAGAATGGGCATACAGGAACTCAGAAAACATTTTAATTGAAAGTGGAAGATTTAAAAGCATATATAGAGACAGGGATACTGGAACTTTACGTTTTGGGGGATGTAACCCCCGACGAAAAGCGCCAGGTGGAAGAGATGGCTTCAAAATATCCGGAGATAAAAGCCGAACTGGATGAAATTGAACGCTCGATGGAATTATATGCACAGGAAAACGCGATTGAACCATCAGAAAATTTACGCGACCGCGTATTGGGCAGCCTGCTTATCAACCTGGGCGATGACAGGAATTTTAGTAAAGCGCATCCCCAAAAGGATAATGAGACGGACGAGGAGGATGACGATAATATTGTAACCCTGCCTGTTCAAAAAAAGGAAAGTGGTTTTTATAAATATGCTTTTGCGGCCAGCCTTGCACTTTTGGTAGCAAGCACCATCGCTTTGGTGAATGTTTACAGTAAGCTACAGGCCTCAAACGAGCAATTGGTTGCCCTGCAATCAGATAAGCAGCATTTTGCCAACCAGGTGAAGCTGATGGACGGCGAGTTGACGGTTTACCGCGATACTACCTTCAAGCTGCTAAGATTAAAAGGCACCGCGAAAACGCCTGGGTCTGCATTAACTGTGGCATTTAGCCCGGTACATAAAAAAGTGGTTATTGACATGGCCAACATGAAAATGCCGGTAAATGATAAAGCGCATCAATACCAGCTTTGGGCCTTGGTAGGTGGCAAGCCTGTTGATCTGGGTGTATTTGATTCGTCGGCTGATACGCTTACGAATATCAAAGAGATGAAATCGCTCGCTTCGGCAGATGCATTTGCGGTAACACTTGAGCCGCGTGGCGGCAGTGTTAATCCAACTATGGACCAAATGATGGTTATTGGTAAGTTTTAATCCCCAAACTTTCTTGATTATTATAGTTTAAGCATATAATATGCTGTATTATGAGCTTTTTAATATTCGCTGATTGTCATTTTGTGGTAATTTGGAGTCTGTTTGTTAAGTAGTTACCCAATTTGTGAATTATTTAATGGTTATTTAACAATAAGCCAAACCATTTATTCGTTTTTTTGTAACTATTAGGATGTCACCGACGTCTTATAACCAGTTAGATTAAACAGAGCCTGTGAAGTAACGAAAATGAAAGTGATAGATCTAACTCATAAACATGAGTATTTAGTTCTTTATAAGATCAGTTAATAGTTAATAAAAAAGGATGTATGATACTTGCATCCTTTTTTTATGCCATTAACTTTGCCATGGTAACGGGCAATTGAGTTGTGAGTTTGCCCGGCAACACTACATTAAGGCGGCTTGGCAAGGCAAGTTCATCCCCGGCTTTTCCGTGTATATAAACTCCTGACAAACAAGCTTCTAAAGGAGTATATTTTTGGGCCAGCAAAGCAGTAATTATGCCGGTAAGCACATCGCCCATTCCTCCTGTAGCCATTGCTGCATTCCCTGTGGGGTTAAAATAACATTTGCCCTCGGGTGTTATAGTTATGGTATAGTCGTTCTTCAATACAATATAAATATCCAGTTTTTTGGCTTGTTCCAGGCCGGTTTCCAGTCGTTTCCACCAACTGGTGTGTTCGCCAAACAGGCGGTCAAACTCTTTCATGTGGGGCGTTAAAATGCTTCCTGCGGGCAGTTTTCTTAACAAGTCTTTATCTCCCGCCAATAAATTAAGAGCATCAGCATCAATAACCAATGGTTTTTTATAATTTTTGATGAGGACTGTTAACAGTTTTGCTGCATCATCGCCCTGGCCCAAACCGGGCCCAATGGCTACTGCATTAAATTTCTCCCATTCAACTTCCGGCCATTCACGCTCATTACGTACAATTACCATAATTTCGGGCAGGTAGCTATTTAAAGCGGTTAGCCCGCTCGCGGGTACGCAGGCCGTTGTTAAACCAGCCCCGGCATGTGCCGCGGCCGATGCGCTAAGTAAGGCTGCCCCCATGGTTTTCTCCTGCCCGGCTATGATAAGCGCGTGGCCATAAGTGCCTTTATTGCTAAAAGGGCGGCGGGGTTTCAGTATTTTACGAATGTCTTTCTCTTCAATAAACTGGTATTCGGCGTTTAACGATTGTACAAAACTTTCATTAATGCCAATATTTACCGCTTCCCAACAATTAATATAGGGTGCCGATTCGGGCAGCAGGAAATTGATTTTAGGCTGTTGAAAGGTGATTACAAGGTCGGCCGTTATTGCCGCGGCATTAGGTAATATCTCGCGTTCCGAGAAAAACCCGGTTGGCACGTCTACGGCGACTATCGTTCTGTCAAGGCTGTTGATGCAGCTCACCAGGCGCTCATAGTCGCCGCTTAGCGGCTTATTTAAGCCGGTGCCAAGTAGCGCGTCAATTAAAATAGCGCCTTCGTCTGGTGGCAGCGCAGCGCCTTTGTTTATTTCAATAATATCAATGCCTGTTTGTTTTAGCCTTTGCAGGTTGATCTTAAATTCGTCGGTCTGCCGTTCGCTGAAGTAAGCTATTTTAACGCTTAGTTTTTTATATTGATGATCGTTTAGCAGCCGGGCGATGGCCAATCCGTCGCCGCCGTTATTACCGGTGCCGCAATAAAAGGAGATGCTTGTGTTTTTATCCGGAAAATGATTGATAAACCAGCCTACAAATGCTTTCGAAGCGCGTTCCATCAAATCGATAGAAGCTATAGGCTCGTTGGCGATGGTAAAGGCATCAGCCTGGCGTATTTGTTCGGAGAGGAGTAAAGGCAGCATATAACTTTAAAGTTAAGAATTATATGTTTTGTTTGGGCTGAAATGATATTGAAAACTAATTACACATAGTCCGCGTGTAAATGGTGTAATAACCAGAAAGCGCGAGCCAGGTTATTGGACGGACTAAAAAATAACAGATGGCGCTAAATGAAATCAAATAGTACTCCTTGCTTCAAAAACCTTATAAATCCGGATATATTTTTGGTTACCTTTACGCTTAGTCTTCCTCCCCTGCTTAAGGTACTATTACATTTTAACACATTGTATAGCTATGAAAATCAAAAAAAAGCTCTTACTGGGATTTGGCCTCTTGTTTATTGTGGTGGTTATTTTTGGCATTGTTTCCATCTATTACATTAAAGTAATATCCGAAACCGCCAGCATCACCTTAAAAAACAACTATGCAACATTAACTTATACCCGCCAGATGCGTGCTGTTCTGGATGAAAACGACCTGCCGCTAAAGCCTGCAGTAGCCGACATATTTGACAAGTCGTTAAAAAAGCAAGAGAACAACATTACCGAATCCGGCGAAAGCGCAGCGACAGCCCAACTGCGCAAAGCCTTTGTTTTGTTAAGTACGCCCTCCCTGCCTTTAAATCAGCAGCAAACTTCCGAGCGGGATGCGAGGCTACAGTTGAAAGATATCGAAGGCCTGAACATGCATGCTATCGAGCTTAAAAATAATTACACTCACTCCACCGTCAATAAATCTACCCTGTACCTCGGGGGGATGGTATTTATCACCTTTTTGATCCTTTTTATATTAATTGTCAATTTTCCGGGATTTATCCTTAACCCTTTAGAGGAGCTGGCGGATGGGCTGGAGCAAATCAGCATAAAAAACTACGATACCCGGTTGCATTTTAAAACAAGCGATGAGTTTGCACACCTGGCCGAGGCATTTAATACCATGGCAACCAAACTTGGCGAACAGGAAAATGCCAGCCTTACCAAACTCATAGCAGCCGAACTGCGGATAAAAACACTGGCAGAAGAAATGCCCGATGCCGTAATTGGCATCAACGAAAATCAGGAAATTCTGTTTGTAAACCAGGAGGCGAAAAAAATGTTAAACCTGGGCGATAAGCACGTTATCGGCCAGTCTATTATAGTATTATCCGAAACTAATAAACTGCTGAAAATATTGGCAGACGATAACGAAAATCCTTTAAAAGGCGCTGATTTTAAACAAAAAACGCTTAAAGTTATGGTGCCCAATTTAAAGCCCGATCTTGATGCGCTTACCGTTGCAAGCTATCCGGCAGGGGTAATCCATATTTTTAAGGCGGTGGGGGTTTAGATTGCAAAAGGTTGGGTATAATTCTCAGGGTACTTATATATCGCCAAAACATAGCAACTTACGTTTTAAGGCTTTCTTCCTAATTTTCTGCGCGGAGCTTTTCGGGCCGGGGTAATTTCAGATTGAAAATACCGGTTGATTTTATTTGCAATAGCAGGTAACCCGGTTTTAATCCAGGTCTTTTTTATTGCGTGAGATTGAACTGTGGCGATTACGTTGTCCTCTATCCTAACTAATAAGGTTGGCACTCTCATACCGTCATACAACTCTATAACCTTAAATGTACCTATAAATTCGTTAATGTGTTCCAGATTTTTTTGATAAACACCTTTTATAGTTGCAGGTTCAACATAATGTCCGCCCTCCAATACTCTTTGCCCAACCCTTGCAATACAATCATTTACCTTATCGAGACAAAGGTAGTTCAGCTGAATTTGGTATACATTATTTTCAAACAAATCGATATAGCGCCAGTAATCTGGATGAGATAAAGGTGTTTCTAATACGAAATGTTTTCTTTCCTTTATTGCGGCTTTCATTTCCTCCACAAGCCGTTCTTCCATCATTCGGGTTGCTTTTGCGGTGATCACGGTTGCCGGTGTACCTGTATCAATCAATTGCTTCTCAAACATTGTTCTGGCTTTGTCCCGGTCAAATGATAATATCCCCTCGAACTCAACAGGAAGCATGGTTTGAATGTGCGTAGACTTGCCTGCACCATTTGGGCCGGAGATAACCAGTAAGGTTGGTTTAGAATAATCCATTTTCCTCACGTACCTTATTGGCGTCAGACGCCGATAGCACCCGGATCAAATTATAAGTGTAATTAGAACCAGCAAAAAAAACCTGCTGCAACTCTATATGTCCATCGGGAAACTCCCGGTAAACCTGCCCATCGGGCAATTTGTCCGAGAGAATCAGGAAAGGCAGGTTATTGCTAAAATTCTTTGAACGCAATTCTCTAATTGTAAGCAGGTATTTTTCGTTTTTTGTAGTAACTTCTAAATCAACAATTCCCATAGCCATACTTTCGATCTTACGTAAAAATACAAAAATATGGTTATAAATACAATTTGTAAGGTTATATGCTTTACCAACATTATGTTAATTAAACATTGTTTCTTATAAGTTTTCCAATTAGAACCACAAATGATACGGAAGAATCTTCACCCTTGTCATGCCGTCCTTTAGCTTTCGATTTATCAAAAGGATGTTTTTCAAAATTGGGGCGCTGCGCACAACATCGCCTTATAACATGGTAAGGCGGGTTGAGGAATGGGTTGCGCCAAAGGATGTTGATTTGTTTAACGGCACCGTGGTATCTTATAAAGGGAAGCGCTGGAATAAAGAGGAAATTCAGGATCGATAAGTAATCAAAATTCCAACCTCCGGCCCTTTCGTTGTTTTTGGCGGGGTGAATACCTATTTGGTAGTTATCGTACCCATTTTGGCATATTCTACATCATTGGGTTCCCAAAGTTCAATCTTATTGCCTTCCGGGTCCACCAGGTGGACAAAACTGCCATAACTGACTCTTTCTACCGAATCTGTGGGCAAAATGCCGGAGGCTTTCAGTTTGATAAGCAGCGCATCCAGCTGTTCTACCCGGTAATTGATCATGAATTGCTTTTCTGAGGGCTGAAAGTATTTGGTTGTTTCTTTAAATGGTGCCCATAACGTAAAGCCTTTTTTGGTACTGTCCACACCCTGGTGCCATTCAAAGTTGGTGCCACTGCCCACCATGCGCATACCCAGGTTTTTTTCGTACCAGGCCTTTAGCACCGCCGGGTTTTTGGCTTTAAAAAAGATGCCACCAAGCCCTGTTATCCTTGGGGCGCCGACAGGTGGGCGGGTTAATTGATTGAAGCCATAGCCCAACAAAAACGCAAGTGACAATAAGGCGGCAAGTGTGATTTTTTTCATCAGCAATAATTTTATATTAAAGGTAGCTAAATTGAGCGCCGAAATTGGTAGATGAAAAAATGAAAAACATTCGCAACAGTTTTGGTGCTTACTCGGCTTTGTGAATTATTACCACATAAAAACATGAAGGGGTTACTGTAGCTGCAAAATAACGGGCCTAATAGGATACTTCAAACAGCCGGAAGTTTCCATTTGGTTTTGTTGTTTTTTATTGTAGATTTATATAGTAAACCTATCTTGAATTATTATGCCTAAATTAAATCTGGCAGTAATTGCAATTTCACTGCTTTTTGTCATCACCTCATGTAGAAAACTTCATGTCGAACCGGGTGTGGGTAATAATACCGATACAACGGAAACAGAGCCGAAGGGATGGGTTCAGCTGCAAAATTATCCCGGTACCGCACTTCGCTGGACGTTTGGATTTTCCGCAGGTAATAAAGGGTATGTTATTGGCGGGCAATATGAAGAGGCTGCTGGCAATAATACCGCCAATGTATTTCAATACGATCCTTTGATTGATAAATGGCATAAGCTAAATGACTATCCCGGTAAAGGGATGGGTCTGATGGCAGGATTCTCAATAAACAACAAAACGTACCTGGGTACCGGGTTTAACTACAGCACCAATCTTTTATACAGCGATTTTTGGGAATACGATCCTTCCAACGATACATGGATACAAAAAGAAGATTTTCCCGGTGGTAAAAGACAAGGCTCAATATCTTTTTCGATAGGTGGTTATGGCTACTTAGTTGGCGGCCTTTTGCGAACAAAACAGGATGTGTGGAAATATACGCCCGCTACTGATCAATGGACCCAAATGGCAGATTACCCAGGAACGGGCATTGCCGAAATGATCAGTGCTTCTGTTAATGGCAAAGTTTATATCGGGGCGGGTACCAGTATGGATAACGTTGTAAGTGATTTTTGGGAGTACGAGCCGGCTTTAGATAAATGGACAAAGAAGGCTGATATTATTGAGCCGCTTTATAACCCGGTTGTTTTTACCAAAGGCACCAAAATTTATGTTATTGGCGGAGTTGGCCAGGATCTGAAGTTTCGTAAAGCGGTATTGATATACGATACGGCGACAGACCAGTGGATTAAAGCCGAAGATTTTAAAGGGCAGGAAAGATCAGCCGCTGTTGGATTTGTAATTGCCGACACCGCCTATTTTGGCCTTGGAGCCGGTAGTAAAATGGCGGGCGGAGCCAAGTATCCGGTTTACTTCAACGATTTCTGGAAATTTAACCCATAGGTTTCCCTCAACATAAATGTCAATCTTACCAATAGCCGGCTGTATAAGGTTGCTGGCCGGGAGGTAATCCCGCAACAAATCAGAATTCACAGGTGTTTTTAAGTTGTTAGATGCATTTTGGTAATTTAGCCCAAAAATGAGTAATGAGCTGGACCTGCCCGAAATGTGAACGCGAGCTGCCGAAGCCCGAACAGCGGCATTACTGTGCTCAGGTTAGCCTTGACAGTTTGCTTGGGGGCCGCCCGCCCGAGCTTGTACTGGCGTTTGACAGGATACTTGCCGAGGTGGCCGGCTGGGAGGATGTGCTGGTTGGCAATACCCCGAATTGTATCGTTTTCACGAGGCGGCTCACCTTCATGGTAATCCGGCCGATGAAAAAGGAGTTGGATATTAAGTTTTATTCCAAAGTGGCCCATACCGAAAAACCAATTCTTAAAAGTGTGGCTTCGGGGAATAAGTTTGAGAATCATATCCGTATTGCGGTGTTGGATGATTTGCGCCCCAAATTGTTTACTTATCTGCGGGAATCATACCACCTTTTATAGTATTGTTAGATAAGCGGCCGTAAACAAAAGTCCGACTTTTCTGACTTCCCGACTTCCGGACTTTCCGACTCAGCCCCTCAAACAATTTACCCCTACCACATATTACTAACATATGATTACAGTAGTAGGTATTTTTGAAGATGTTAACCTTGCCGACGATGTGTGCGAGTACCTGTTGGGCAACGAATTTGACGCCGATAGTTTAGACCAGCACACCCACAAATCCCTGGTGGGTCACGATGTGCACGAGCCGGGCACCATTGACCGTATTGCCGCGTTTTTTAACCACTTGTTTGATAACGAACATGAGGCCGAAGCCCATGCCACTGCCGGCCGTAATGGCACCATTGTAACTGTACATGCGCCGTCGGCCAGGCTGGCCCAGGAGGCTGTTGATGCACTTAATAATTACGGCGCTATAGATGTAAATGCTGTTGATGAAAATAACGCCGGTACACGCAGTATTATGGTTGAGCGGATTGTGGCTGATGATGTAAGGTTGAGGGGATAGGGTTGAGTAGTGAGCAGTTTGGTGAAAACTCATGTGGCGAGGCTGCACCCGGTTGCCCTCTCTCCCCCGTGTTCTACCTTAATTACGGTGTTGAATTTGCCAGGCTATCCAATTTTGGCGATCCATATCCTTTTATCAGCATGGTATAATGCATACCTGGCTCATCAGTTTTTACTATAGGCATCCTGTCGGTACTTGAAACCTTAGCAACCGGCATTAAATAGCGCATAGGTTGGGCATCAGGCATCTGCTGCACGCTGCCCGATAAAAAATCTTTTAACTGTGGTGTTACCGGTTTGGTAGCGAAAAAAGTAGTTGCTGTTTTGGGTTTTAAAGTAGGGCTCCAGGTAATTTTATTGCTAAAAAACGGATTAAGTGATATTTGCGCTTTTACCTGGCTTACACATGTTGCCAAAATAATAATTAACAATGTTTTTTTCATAGCTGTAATAGGTTTACACTAAGATAAATACAAATAAGCATTACAAATGTTAAAAAAAGTTATTTAACATTTGTAGTAAAAAACATAGTTGCAAAAATTACGTTAGTTGGCAAACTGTGGCGGCCATCAAATGATAAAACAGATGGCCTGCTGTTAAATGGTAGATTTTATTATTTTTGTGAAAAATTTAAACCGATGAGCGAACTCATTAAAAAACAAGTTACTGATGCAAAGGCATCCATGGATAGGGCCGTTGAGCATGCCGATAACGAATTAAATAAAATACGTGCCGGTAAAGCAAGCCCATCAATGCTGGATGACGTTACGGTTGATTATTACGGTACGGCAACCCCTTTAAGCCAGGTTGGTAGCGTAAACACCCCCGATGCCCGCACAATTATTATACAACCCTGGGAGAAATCATTGCTTGCCCCTATAGAAAAAGCAATTATAGCGGCTAACCTTGGTGTTAACCCGCAAAACGATGGCATCATCATCCGTATAAACGTACCGCCGTTAACCGAAGAGCGCCGCCGCGATTTAGTTAAAAAAGCAAAAGGCGAAGCCGAAACCGGTAAAATAGCTATCCGCAACATTCGTAAAGATGCCAACGAGAAGATTAAAAAATTAAAATCGGAAGGCGTATCTGAAGATGAAATAAAAGTAGGCGAGGCAGAAGTTCAAAAACTTACCGATGCTTATATCATCAAAGTTGATCAGCTTTCTGAAGCCAAAGAAAAAGATATCATGACGGTTTAATATTAACCTTATGTCAAATTAAAAGGGAATGAGCTACTTAGCCATTCCCTTTTTTTATTTTTACTGCCGAAACATGAATATATTACTTTCTTACTTGAAAAAACACCGCTGGATAGTGGTAATGGCGCTGTTTCTGGCTGCCATGAATATTGGTTTTTCATTGCTTGATCCGTGGATAACCGGCCGCATTGTTGACCGCGTTATTGAAAAACGGGGGACGCTGCATTACGAAGAGTACCTGCGGCAGGTGTTAATGCTGGTTGGTGCAGCTATCGGCGTAGCCATGGTATCGCGTATTGCAAAAAATTTTCAGGATTACTTTACCAATATTATAACCCAAAAGGTTGGTGCAGCAATGTATGCTGATGGCCTGAAACACTCGTTAGAGCTTCCTTACCAGGTTTTTGAAGATCAGCGCAGCGGCGAAACGCTGGGCATTTTACAAAAGGTACGGTTAGATTGCGAAAAGTTTATCACCTCATTTATCAGTATATTATTTGTATCCCTTATCGGGATGGTATTTGTAATTGTATACTCGGTAAGTGTAAATTACCAGGTAACATTAGTTTATTTTGCTGCTATACCCATTATTACTTTTGTGAGCATGGCCATGAGCCGCAAAATCAAGACCATTCAAAAGAAAATAGTGTCTGAAACCACCGCATTGGCCGGTTCCACTACCGAATCATTAAGAAATATTGAATTGGTAAAAAGCCTTGGCTTGGCTAAGCAGGAAATAGAAAGGCTGAATAACACCACCTACAAAATACTCGACCTGGAATTAAAGAAAGTAAAATATGTACGCAGCATGAGCTTTGTACAGGGCACTACTGTAAATTTTGTGCGGAGTGTAATGGTGGTTGTGCTATTGATGCTGATATTTAAAGGATCGTTATCACCGGGACAGTATTTTAGCTTCTTGTTTTACTCGTTCTTTTTGTTTAACCCGCTGCAGGAACTTGGCAACGTAATATTGTCATGGCGCGAGGCCGAGGTTTCATTAGGGAATTTCAAAGGCATTTTGAGCACCCCTATTGATAAAAAACCCGAAAAACCCGTAATGGTTGATAAAGTAAATACGCTAACCTTTAGCAACGTTACTTTTAAGCATTTAACCGCCAACCGCAACGCGCTTAACCACATTAGTTTTGAAACTAATACCGGCGAAACCATCGCCTTTGTTGGTCCGTCGGGTTCGGGTAAAACTACACTGGTAAAACTGTTGGTTGGTTTGTACCAGCCTTTGGAAGGCGATGTTTTATACAACAATATTTTAAGCAAGGAGATTGACCTTGATCAGTTGCGCGAAAAAATTGGCTTTGTAACGCAGGATACCCAGTTGTTTTCGGGTACCATCCGCGAAAACTTATTGTTCGTTCGTCCTGATGCGACCGATGAAGAGTGTATGAACGTATTGCAGCGTGCCGCCTGCCAAACCTTGCTGGCAAGGGCCGATAAAGGCCTGAGCACAGTTATTGGCGAGGGTGGCGTAAAAGTATCCGGCGGCGAGAAACAACGTCTCTCGATAGCCCGTGCACTGTTACGCAAACCCGATATCCTGGTATTTGATGAAGCTACTTCATCTTTGGATTCTATCACCGAAGAGGAGATCACCGAAACCATACGTAACGTATCTGAAAACGAAAATCATATCACCATATTGATTGCCCACCGTTTATCTACAATCATGCATGCCGATTGCATTTATGTGCTCGAAAAAGGCCGTATCATCGAATCTGGCCGCCACCTTGATCTGCTCAATCAAAAGGGCTTATATTATGCCATGTGGAGGCAGCAAATAGGCGAAAAGATTACCGTGGAAGTGGAGTAGGGGTGCGGATGTGCAGATTTTAGATTTCAGATGTGCAGATGTTTTGAATTGGGACGTTAGAGATAAATTTATGTATTTGCGAGGCACGAAGCAATCGCGAACAATGGAAAGCCTCCGTGCGTGCGACGAGATTGTCACGTTGTAGCTTGCACTGACATATCCAATTTTCCTGTCATCCTGAGGTACGGAGGATCTATCAGCTGTGCATGACCGATAGAAAAGTTCGCCAATAGATCCTTCGTACCTCAGGATGACAGTCTTTTATTTTTGAATGTAATTTTCCTTCAGAATTTCGCGAGGTTTTACGACTGAGTATAACGATCCTGATATTTTGGACATCATACCCCGGCAGACACAGCCATCCCAACCATAGTTCCCCCTTCAGGGGGTTAGGGGGCTAAACGTTTTTATCATCAATGATTTTAAAAAACTCATCGCGGTAAGTATCTCCTACAGGGATAATTTTGTCGCCTATCTGGATGCGGCTGCGCTCAATGCTGTCAATTTTGTTAAGTGCTACGATGTATGATTTATGTACCCTTACAAAATGTCTTTCGGGCAGGGCATCTTCCATTTTTTTCATGCCTTGCAGGGTAATAATGCGCTCGGCAGGGGTGAAGATGGAGATATAATCTTTCAGCCCCTCGATAAACAAAATATCGTGCAGGTAAACCTTTTGAATTTTGTGCTCCGTTTTTACAAAGATAAAATCCGTCGAAAAATCATCCTGCTGCGCAGGCTCGGCCTGGATAACCGTTTTGGTAACGGGCTGTATGATGCTTTGCGCTTTTTGTACCGATTTAAAAAATCTGTCAAAAGCTATTGGTTTAAGCAGGTAATCAACCACATCCAACTCATAACCTTCCAGCGCGTACTGGGGGTAAGCTGTGGTAAGTATTACTTTGGCTTTGCCATTGGCTATTTTTAAAAACTGGATGCCGGTAAGCTCCGGCATCTGTACATCTAAAAATACCAGGTCCACATTGCCGGCCTGTACCAGGGTAAGGGCTTCAATGGGGTTGGTTGTGGCTTTCACCAATTGCAAAAAAGGCATTTTGGATATATAATCTTCCAAAATATGCAGCGCTAAAGGCTCATCATCAACTACCAGGCATCTGATCATGCTGTAAAAATAAACACTAATTGCACGAATTGAAACGAATTACACGAATTTTTAAATAAACACTAATGGCACTAATTTAAATAAACACGAATGCTACTAATTTTTCGAATTACACGAATTGGAAGAAATTACCATTTAGCTGCCTTATAATTCATAAGCGTCCTGATTTGTGAAATTCGCCTAATACGTGAAATTCGTGTCTATAATGGTGTTAACTCTACCGACTTGTAAAATATCTCGGCCCCTTCCGATTGTAATAGTATCCTGCCTTCTGTTACCGAACCTGTGCCCCAGTTTACCAGGTGCCCGTTTACATAATGTTCAATTTGGTTGCCGTTGCAAATAATCTCCAGGGTATTCCATTCGCCGCGGGGTTTTTCAAAATTTGCCGTGCGAAAAATGTGCTTTTGATCCCAGGCAAACTCCCATTTATTGGGCGAATCTACATTGGTATGTTTTACGCACCAAAAATCGCCGCAATCCTGCTCCTGTATCTGGAATTCTATTGATTTTGGCCAGACGGTGTCTTTTTCCATCAATCTAAAATGATAAAGAATACCGGCATCCCGCTTACCAGTCTTGCGCGGATAGTATTGTTTGGTGCCCCATTTAAATACTACTTTAAGGTAATAATTGGAGTAGGATTTCAGGGTACTCATATAGCCAAAATATTTACCCATAACATGCACCGCGCCATTTTCTACGATGAAATTATTATGGATATCGTTGTTTTTGCCCAGTGTATCTAAAAACGAATACCAGCCTGTTTTATCCCGGCCATTAAAAAGCTTTTGCACATTGATTTCCCTGATCCAGATATTGCGGAACGATACCGGGAATTCATGCTCCTGCAGCAATAAGGGCTGGGCAAAATTGTGCTTGGTGTATTTAGGCTGGCCAACATGGGCCACCGTGCCTTTTATGGCAACATGGTTTTGCACCAGTACGCCGTTGTGTAAAACCGTAATGTACGCCGGTGTTTTAAGCGAGCTATCTAAATTAAAACGCGGGGCTGTGTATATGATATCATACTTTTGCCACTCGCCGGGTTTAAGGGAAGCGTTTACCAAAGGCACATGCTGTTTGTAAACAGAGCCTGCCTGCCCGTTGGAGTAGGTTCGGTTTTTATAACTATCCAGTATCTGAAGCTCGTAACGGCTTTGCATGATTACGCCGCTGTTGCCGCGCTCCTGGCCTTCGCCTTTTACAATGGCCGGTGTGCGCCATTCAATGTGCAGCTGGCAATCGGCAAAGTTTCTTTTGCTGATGATGGAGCCGCTACCTGGTTTCACGGTAAGGATACCGTTTTTAATTGCCCAGCCTGGGGGCATCCCTTTTTGATCTGTCCATTCGTTCAGGTTTTTTCCATCAAACAAAATAATGGCGTCTGATGGGGCTTTGTTGCCAACACCCGGTTGCACTATGGCTGGTTCCGGATCCCAAACTTCGGTAAGTTTTGGATCATTTTGTGCCGACGCGCTGTACCCGGATAGGGCTAACATCAGCATTAATAAGGTGGTTTTTAACTGGTTCATAGTAGATATTTATTGCACACTAATTATCACGAATTAAATCTAATTACACGAGTTTTTGAAAAAACACCAATTCACACGGCCTTTCGGAATGTTTTTTTTAATTTCTCTCCGCCCCGATTTGTGAAATTCGAATACATTCGTGATAATTCGTGCGTCATAAAACTATCGATAATTCACAAGTATAGGTATCTTCTGTATCCCTGATATTTAAAGTATACTTACCGGGGTATAAAAGATTAAGACGCCGTTGCACATTGGTTAGCCCTATGCCGCCAATGGCATCGCGGTTATGGGTGTGTTTTTTATTTTGAATGTAAAAGTGCAGTTTGCATTCGTCAACGTTGATGAGCAGTTTAATGGGTGTCATCACATCATTGGCCACGCCGTGTTTAAAAGCATTTTCGATAAAGGCTATTAACAATAAGGGCACAATTTGCTGGTTGGTTACGTCGCCCATTACCTTAAAATCAATAAAAGCCTTATTGCCGAAACGGATTTTTTGCAAATCGATGTAGTTATGCAGGTATTGAAGTTCTTTGCTTAAATCAACCCGGTTATCGTTGCACTCATAAAGCATGTAGCGCATAATTTCGGATAGCTTGAGTATAGCCTCGGGCGTGGTGTCGGATTTTTGATAGGCCAGTGAGTAAATACTGTTAAGCGAGTTGAATAAAAAATGCGGGTTTATCTGCGATTTTAAGAAAGCCAGTTCGGCAGTCAGCCGCTGGTTCTCTAAATCACGCTGAACGCGTTCGTTAAGGAACCAGTCTGTAGTAAACTTGAGCACGGTGCTTAAAAAGAAGAAAATAAGACTTGTAAAAACTGTGCTAAAAAAATAGTGTGGGAAGCTTACCTCGTGCCCTTTGTTACGCATCAGTATTACATCTTTAAATACCAGCCCCACCCCATACTTGATAACGCCAAAAATTACAATGGTTACCAAAACTATACATGCGTAAGCCCAATAACGTTTTTTATCTAAAAAACGCGGGATATAAACAAGAAAATTAATGTAAAACAGGCCTATATTGATTGCCGGGAATATCAGAAATATTACAATTAAATCTCTGAATGAGATATGATCATTCATCCGGGCCAGGAAAATGAACAGCGAGATCATCCCCAGCCAAAAAAGTAAATGCCAGAAAATATGCCAGGCTGTTTTTAAAACGCGTGTTTGGTTATCCGGTGAAATTGTATGCTGCATGTGCTTTTTTATTTCCCTAAATAAAAAGGTTTAATCTGATGTAATTTAGTATTTTGATTGTTATACGGGTGTTTATTTATATATAGTAAATCAATTTGTCGATGAACTGGCTTTTATAATCGATGAACTGGTTAAAATGTTTAAAAAGGCGTTCATCTATAAACTCCGTGTGTTGGTCTAATACTTTTTAGCGGGTGGTAAAATAAGTATTTCTTTGTTCTATCAAATCACTCGCAATGAAAACGCTTATCAAAAATTCTAATCCTTTTATCATGTTGTTGATACCGGTAATGTTTGCCCTTATTTTAGGTGTAAGCTACCAGTTTGAACAAAAAAAGGAATCAGCAGTAATGGGTACATCATCTGTACACGCTACTTCGTTGTTTTACAAAGGTATTACCCTTGTTAAAACTGTTTGCTCAGTTGCCAAAAGCAACAATGTATGGTAATTAGTACCGAAGGGTTATCCTTCAACTTCGGTAACCAGCAAGTGGTTAAATCACTTGCGCTACAGGTACCCGAAGGAAGCATATATGGTTTTCTTGGCCCAAACGGTGCCGGGAAAACCACTACTATCAAACTCCTGTTAAACCTGCTCAAAATTCAAAGCGGCAGCATCCAGATATTTGAACAGGACATTCAACATCACCGCACCCAAATATTATCGCAAATAGGTTCGCTTATTGAGCAGCCTGCCATATACCAGCACCTGACCGGGAAAGAGAATTTATTAAACAGGGCCTTGTTATTACAGGTGCCCGTTAAACGCGTTGACGAAATGCTGGCGCTTGTACAGCTTACCAATGCAGCCCATAAAAAAGCCGGGCAATACTCGTTGGGTATGAAACAGCGCCTGGGCATTGCGCTTGCCTTGCTTGCCGACCCCAAACTTTTAATTTTGGACGAACCTACCAATGGCCTTGATCCTAACGGCATCATCGAAGTACGTGAATTGCTCATTAAGCTTGTTAGCCAGTATAAAAAAACGGTGTTTATATCCAGCCATTTACTTGCCGAGGTTGAACGTATGGCCACCCACGTGGGTATCATCAACCATGGCGAGCTGCTGTTTCAGGGCAGTATCGGCGAGTTACAGGCCCTGAGCCAGCCCCTTGTATGCATCGAGACAGATAATACCGTTGATGCAGCAAACCTGCTTACCCGTAACGGTTATACCGTTAGCGATGTTACCGATAGTTACCTGTATGTGCCCTATATCAGTAAACAGAAAACTGCCGATATTAACGCACTATTGCATGGTAACAGCCATGCCATATTCAGTATAGGCAAACAGCAAAAAGATTTGGAACGCCTGTTTTTAGATATTACCCAAAAAGCCTGAGCCCCATGAAAGGATTTATACTATCGTTCCGGTCGGAATTTTACAAAAGCCGTAAAACGTTGGGTTTTTGGGCGGCCATCATACTACCACTATTTATTTGCACTTTACTTTTTGTGGGCTTTTACCTTAAGGCCGAAAAGCTTACGGGTACGCCACCCATGATGCTGTGGTTGCAATTTGCCGGTGCCATATTAGGCGTAATGGGTTCATTACTGCTGCCTATGTTTATTATTTTTATAGCCTACTCGGTAAATAGTATTGAGCACAAGGCCGATACCTGGAAAAGCTTGTTTAGCCTGCCAATTTCGCGCTGGGCCGTATATGGCGCTAAATATACATATGCTATATTTTTGGTGTTTTTAACGCTTGCGCTTTTTGTGCTGTTTACCATAGGGTTTGGCAATTTACTAAGCATTGTAAAGCCCGAACTAAGGTTTGATAATTACCATATGGAAAAGGAGCTGGCGCAGATATATTTTAAATTGTTTTTGTCATCGCTGGGCATCTTATCCATCCAGTTCCTGCTCAGTTTACTTTGGGCCGATTTTTTAAAGCCAATGGGCATCGGCTTTGTATGTACTATAACGGGCGTTATACTGGCCTCAAAAAACTGGGAGTATTGTTATCTTTTCCCTTATTCGCACCCCATGGAAGCTATAACGACTATGATGCACCGCGGGGAAGGTGCGCCAAAAGGCATTCAAATAGATGTGTTTACCAAAGATGTTTTTGTAAGTATGGCAGTAGCAGCTGTTGTATTTATTGCGGGATACTTTATTGTGCAGAAGAAGAGTGTTAAGTGATGGATGTGCAGGTGTGCAGATTTCAGATGTGCAGATTACCTGCAGAATAGAAATTGGATAGACGTGTAGCGCACGTCTTTTTTGTTTACAGGAATTTTTTCAATGAATCCTGGTAATCGGTATTATCATTTATGCCGTTATGATGCTGCCCTTTCAGGATAATTAGCTTATCGCCGGGCTTAAAGTATTTTTGGAGGCGCAAGGACGAAGAGTGGTTTATCAACTCATCTGCATCACCGTGAAAAATGATAATAGAAGCAGATGTATGTTGGAATGTACTTATGAGTTTGGAGCGGGTATTTTAAAATAAAAGAAGGCAAAAATGGATACAGAGTTTTCGCCTCATCAGCCAGGCTATAATAAGGGGCAAGCAAAATGAGCTTTTGCGGATAATTTTGTGATGCCAGCCAGGCTGCCGGGCCCGTGCCGACAGAATAGCCTAATATGACAATTCGGTTTTCGGAGTATAATGTTTTGACATGTTGGTATGCCATTTTTACAGCGTCAAGAAGTTGCTGCTGCGATTTGATATGACCGGTACTTATCGAAAGATGTCGCTACCCGGAGCACATGCCATGCGTTTCTAAAATCCTGTCAATCCTGCAAAATCCCTAAATCGTGTCAGAAATCGTGTAAAACGAAGAAAGCCCCGGGTTATCCGGGGCTTTCGCAAATAATGTTTCTGTTAACGATTATTTTTGTTTGAACTGAACACGACGGTTTAATACACGACCATCTTCTGTTGAGTTATCAGCAATTGGCATAGTTTCGCCGTAGCCTTTGATTTTTACTTTTTTAGCATCAACACCTGAGTTAACTAAGTAAGTTTTTACAGAGTTAGCACGATCTTTTGATAAAGAAAGGTTGTGAGCAGCAGTACCTTCAGATGAAGCAAAGCCATCAACCTCAACACCTTTACCAGAAGCACGCAGATCAGCAGATGTAGCATCTAACACTGGGTAAGATGAAGTACGTAATACTGAGCTATCAAATTCAAACTGGATGTTTGAGTAAGCAGTACCAACTTTAGAGCCCATGCCATCCATTTTGGTAGTGTCTTTAGGGAACACGATAACGCAACCAGAACCATCAACTACGCTGCCTGCAGCAGTACCAGGGCATTTGTCAAATTGATCAGCAACACCGTCACCGTCTGAATCTTTTTTCAGGTCGTTAACAGCAGTTTCTACGTTAGTTACACGGCCTTTCAAAGCTTCAACTTCCTGACGTAAAGCTGCATCGTACAATTCATCATACATTACAGCAACTGGGTTTACCCACTCCAGGTTCTTTTTTGAACTTGGGCCAAAAGTATATTCCAAACCACCATAGGTATAAGAGTAGTGGCTAAAGTTAGGATAGGTATGGATACCACCAAAATTGTAACCTTGTACAAAGCTAACTGTGTAGCCTAAGTTTAGGGCTAACGCATCAGATAGTTTGAATTTTACACCAACACCAACCGGAGCAAATAATTCTTTAACTGTTTTATCGCCGAAAGGTAGCGTGGTAACAACACCTGCTGCAGTTGTGTTTTCTTTAATCTTATACATGTCTAAACCTAAACCTGCAGAAGTGTAAAAGTTAACACTGTTTGCGCGATGCAAAAAGCTAACACTAGCAATGTTAAATACGGCACTAAGAGCACCTGAATTGAACGAGGTTTTGTAATCAGTGTAACCAAATTTCGGTTTGCCGTCCTCATCTTTACCGTGTACTTTACCACCCAAATAGTCTAATTGTAAGCTAAAGGTGTGCGATAATTGCTGCCTTAACGAAACACCGTAACCCAGATCAACTGCAAATTTGTTGGTGGTGTTAATTGTAAATGGCACTAATCCATCAGTTATACCAACGTTTACGCCGATACTTAATGTGTTGTACTGTCCGATCCCGCCAAACAATTTGGCAGATCCAGTTTTTGTGGAGTCGGTTTGGGCGCTAGCCATACCCGCAACCATCAAAGAAGCAATTGACAGTGCTGCTGTTTTCTTTAATGTAGAATAATTCATAGTTTTTAAGATTAAACGATTTTAATTGTGATTTTTTTCAAATTTAGTAATTATGTTTGAAACGATGACCAAACATTGTTCCAAAAATTGTAATAGTTACACAAATAAGGAAAAAAAAATGATTTATTAAAATAATCGGCACTTAAATATGAAATATTTGGAACTTTTAAATTCCTTGTTTACAAATAATAGAAAAAATTTCGTTTCGAGAACAAAATCGGGCTCGTTGGCGATTTTTCACGCCAATGATGAGTTTCCGGTGAGTGGCGACCAGGTTTTTGCTTTTAAACAGAATCCCGATTTTTTTTACCTTACCGGTATCGATCAGGAACAAAGTATATTGCTGTTGTACCCCGATTGTCCTAATAAAGCATACAGAGAAGTACTTTTTTTAAGACAAACCAACGAACACATAGCCATTTGGGAAGGACACAAGTATACAAAAGAGGAGGCAAGACAAGTTTCTGGTATCGAGAGTGTTTACTGGCTGCATGAATATGACGCTATTTTACATAGCATTATTAATTATGCCGAAAATATCTACATCAACACTAACGAAAACGACAGGTATGCACATACCGTACCATACCGGGATATGCGGATGTATGAAGCTTTACGCCAAAAATACCCGCTGCATAAATATGAGCGCTCGGCATTGATATTACGGGATTTGAGGGTTGTAAAATCGGAACCGGAAATTGAGCTGATCCAAAAAGCCTGCAACATCACCAACGATGCTTTTGTACGCGTACTTAAATTTTTAAAACCCGGTGTTGCCGAATATGAAATTGAGGCCGAAATTATACATGAGTTTTTACGGCAACGTGCTACCGGCCACGCTTATAGCCCCATAATTGCTTCGGGTAAAAATGCCAACGTGCTGCATTATATTGATAACAACCAGGTTTGCAGTGATGGCGACGTTATCCTGTTTGATTTTGGCGCCCAGTATGCCAATTACAATGCCGATATGAGCCGGTCGGTGCCGGTTAACGGCAGGTTTACCCCACGCCAGCGTGCCGTTTATGATGCTGTACTACGGGTAATGCGCGAGGCAACCAGTATGATTGTGGCTGGTACCGTTTTAAGCGAATACCAGGATGAAGTTGGCAAGATAATGACCAGCGAACTGATAGGCCTTGGCCTGCTTGATAAACATGATGTTGAAAAGCAGGATGCCAATACCCCGTTGTATAAAAAATACTTTATGCACGGCACATCGCACCATCTTGGTTTGGATGTGCACGATTTTGCAAGCCGATATAAAAAATTTGAGGTTGGCAATATACTAACCTGCGAACCTGGTATTTATATCCAGGCTGAAGGCCTCGGGATAAGAATTGAGAATAATATTTTAATTACTGCAAACGGTAACCGCGACCTGATGGCCGATATCCCTGTAGAGGCGGAGCATATTGAAGAGATCATGAATGGTTTTTAGACGGAAGCCCTAAATTCTAAGACGAAAACGATAATCCAGACTTAGAACTTAAGGCTTTCGACTTAAAACTGGTCGAGTCACTATAAATACGAATCGACAAAACTGTAAAGGTTAAAATCTTGATGCTTCAAAGCTTCGGCAACATCTTGCTGAAGCTTTTTTTTATCTATATGCTGCGTTAATTTATAGGCTAACAGCTTGTAAGCCTTCTCGGTAAGTAGTAGCTTTCTGCGTGGGTTTTTTATTTGTGCAGGTGTTTTTATAAACTCAGCAACTTCGGCAATCCCCGCCCCCAGCGATGCTGTTGTTTTGAATACCGGTGGCTGTCCATCTTTTTTTTGCCCTATTATTTTCTTCAGGTTATTGGCAAATACATCGGCATCGGCCCGGTCGGCTTTGTTAACAATGAAGGCGTCGGCAATTTCCATCAGGCCCGATTTAATGTGCTGCACTTCGTCGCCCCCTTCCGGCACCAATACCACAAGGGTAACGTCGGCCAGGCCGCTTATTTCAATTTCCGACTGGCCAACGCCAACGGTTTCTATCAGTACATAATCAAATCCGGCGGCACGTAATACATCGCTCATTTCGATGGTTTTGGCCGATAAACCGCCCAACGAACCGCGCGTAGCCAGCGAGCGGATAAAAACATCAGGATGGTTAAAGTGCGAAGACATCCGGATCCTATCGCCCAGCAACGAGCCAAAGTTAAATGGTGATGTGGGATCAATGGCCAAAACGGCTATTTTGTTGCCGTCCTTTAAAAGTAAATCTATTAAAGCATTCACCAGCGTGCTTTTGCCGGCGCCCGGGGGGCCGGTTATGCCAATTACCGGCGCAGGTTTATTAAATGTAAGGCCCTTCAATAGTTCCTGGCTTCCGGGCAGGTAGTTTTCAACAATGGTTAGTGCGCGGGCAACCTGTTTAAAGTTAATGCTATTCGTCATTCGGGTTTTGTTAAAAACAGCTGCCACATTCATATTTGTAAATGCAAATGACGAAAATTATCATAATAAAAGGCAATTTAATCTTTATTATTGCACTTGTACGGCCTGTGTTGAGTTTTAAGTTCTGAGTAAAAGAAAAGAATGAATACGGCGTTCGGCCCCAACAGCATATTCAACGTTTGCAACAATGCCCCAGCCCCCTAAGTCAAAAATACAGCACATATTGATAAGCCGTACAGATGCTATTGGCGATGTGGTGCTTACCTTGCCCATGGCTGCTTATATTAAAGAGCTGTTACCAGGGGCTGTGGTTTCGTTTTTAGGGCGCACTTATACCCAGCCCGTTATAAATACCTGTGCAGCGGTTGATATTTTTATTAACTACGACGAAATAAAAAAGCTATCCCAGGCGGAGCAGGTTAGCTATTTGAAAGATAAAAAAATAGATGCCATTATCCACGTGTTCCCCAATAAGCACGTAGCTCAAATAGCCGGGGCAGCCGGCATTAAACTGCGTATTGGTACTACCAATCGTGTTTTTCATTGGTTTACCTGTACCAAGCTTGTAAAACTAAGCCGTAAAAAATCCGATCTGCACGAAGCGCAACTCAATCTTATTTTATTAAAGCCGTTGGGTTTGAAGGCTGTACCATCGTTGCAGGATATAATTGAGCACATCAGTTTTGAAAGCAGGGCGTTGCTTCCTCCAGCGTTAGCCGGTAAATTATCAGCCGATAAATTTAACCTCATCATCCACCCAAAATCGCACGGCAGCGGGATGGAATGGGGACTTGATAATTATGCGGGGCTTATTGATGCCCTGCCTTCAGATATATTTAATATTATTATAACCGGGTCTGATAGAGAAAAAATATTGCTGGCCGATTGGATTGTAACCCTGCCCGCTACAGTAGTTGATATGACTGGTGAAATGAGTTTGCCACAACTTATTAGTTTAATCAGCCAGGCAGACGGGCTGATAGCCTCGGGTACCGGGCCCCTGCATATAGCGGCTATGGCGGGGATAAACACCCTTGGTTTATTCCCATCGGTAAAGCCTATTCATCCGGGGCGTTGGGCGCCATTGGGCAAAAAGGCCGGTTTTATAGAAAGCGGGACAGATAATCTGCTGCCATTGTCGGTAAACCTGGTAACAGAAAAAATAACCAGCTGGCTGCAATAACGATTAACGACGACCTTTAAAGCCAATTATTGTACTTTTGCCCAATTCATAACGCATAAAAATAAAAGTTAATGGCCCTGATAGATAACAAACAGATAAAGCATATTTTAATAAACAGGATTGATGCCATGGGCGATGTGGTATTGCAACTGCCCACCTGTATTTATTTAAAACAGTTGTATCCCGATGTTACCATTAGCATGTTGGGCCGTAGCTATACTAAGCCCGTGGTTGATGCCTGCAAGGCAATTGACCATTTTATTAATTATGATGAGATTGGCGCTTTATCAACAAATGAGATAGCCGCCATTTTTAAGGAGAAAGGCATCGACGCCATAGTACATGAGTTTCCGAAAAGGCATATTGCCGAAGCCGCCAAAAAAGCAGGCGTAAAACTAAGGATAGGTACCACAAGCCGTAATTATCATTTTTTTACCTGTAACCGGTTAATCAGGTTAAGCAGGGGCAAATCAGACCTGCACGAAGCACAGCAAAATATTTATTTGTGCAAACCGCTTGGCGTTACCCATATCCCAACGCTTGGCACTATTGCATACTATTATAAAGATAATTTTAAACCGTCTATTGAGTTACCCGCCCGGTTTAAAGATCAGCTGACTAACGATAAGTTTAATTTAATTATCCACTCCAAATCAAACGGGAATGGCAGGGAGTGGGATATGGATAGGTTTACCGCCCTTATTAAGCTTTTACCGGCAGATAAATTCCGCATTTTTATCACAGGATCTGAAAAAGAACATGAATTGTTTAAAAGCTGGATTCCGAAACTACCGGCACATGTGATTGATTTAAGTGGTAAAATGTCGCTTAACGAATTGATTGCCTTTATATATAACGCCGATGGTTTGCTTGCATCCGGCACAGGGCCACTGCATGTTGCGGCCGCTTCGGGCATTCACACGCTTGGTTTGTTCCCAATTTCCAGGTCAATAAACGCCACCCGCTGGGCTCCCCTGGGCATCAAAGCCGAGCATATTGAAAGCGACTCGGATACCCTGGACAGTATTTCTGTCGAGATGGTTTTTGACAGGATAAGCAACTGGGTAAAGTAGGCAGCAATAATTAAAGCGTTATTATCGTTTAAAATACGCCCCAAAAACTAAGTATTTATAATAGCCGCTATTTAGTTAATTTTGCGGTTCAACTTTTTGAATGAAAACTTATTTCAGATTACTATCGTTTGCCCGTCCTATCGGAAAATTCGCATTTCCATACTTTGTTTTAACTCTTTTATCGATCATATTTAATACATTAAATTACGCATTGCTGGCACCCCTGTTAAAGGCAATTTTTGACCCTGCCGCCAAGAAGTTGCTTATACGGCCCGAAAATTGGTGGAATCCATTAAAAGATCTAAATTATTTTGCCCAAGTAGCAAACCTGCATTATGGAACTTTGGGAGCGCTCAAATTTATTTGCGTGGCTATCGTTGTATCGGTTTTATTGAGTAACGTGTTCAGGTATTTTTCGCAAAGGATTATGGAGAACCTGCGTATTTATACATTGCTTAATCTGCGCCGTACAGTTTTCAATAACGTAATGAATCTACATCTTGGCTATTTTAACAATGAACGAAAGGGAGACATTCTTTCAAAAATATCCGCCGACGTTCAAGTTGTCCAATTTTCAGTTACAGGTACATTGCAGGTAGCCTTTAAAGAGCCTTTTCAGCTTTTATTTTACCTGATAACTTTATTTGTTATATCTGTTAAATTAACGTTGTTTTCGATGTTAGTTATTCCAATATCTGCTTTTGTTATTTCAAGAATAGTAAAACGATTGAAAGAACAGGCTAAGGCATCGCAGGAAACCTATGGTAATATGATAAGCAACCTTGACGAGGCACTGTCAGGCATCAAGATCATCAAAGCCTTTAACGCGACGCAGTTTATCAAAAATAGGTTTGATCATGAAAATAAGGAATATTCCCGAATAACCCGTTCAATGGCCAAAAGGCAACAAATGGCTTCACCGGTATCAGAGTTTTTAGGGGTTTTAATGGTAGCGGGTATTGTATTGTACGGGGGATCATTGATAATCAACCACGAAGGATCACTTACTGCAGATAACTTTATTGTTTATATTGCAATGTTTTCGCAAATCATGCGACCTGCAAAAGCCATCTCTGACTCATTTAGCAACATTCATTCCGGCATTGCCGCTGGTGAGCGGGTGTTAGCTTTGATTGATGAAAAGCCGCAAATTGTAAATATGCCAAATGCTGTTGAATTAGAAGATTTCAATGATAAAATCACGTTTGAAAATGTGTTTTTTTCATATAATGATAAGTCGGCTTTAAAGGTTCCCGCCACAATGGGAATTGAGCCGGTAGATATTGACAAATCGGTTTTAAAGGGTCTGAATCTCACCATTCCTAAAGGAAAAACAGTTGCCCTGGTTGGGCCATCCGGAGGTGGAAAAACAACGACAATGGATTTGCTACCTCGTTTTATTGAACCACAGGCAGGGTTAATTAGTGTTGATGGAATAGACATCAGGAATGTTACGATGGAATCGCTGCGTGCTTTAATGGGAATTGTTAACCAGGAATCGATATTGTTTAATGATACTATTTTTAACAATATTGCCTTTGGTAAACCCAATGTAACCCAGGAGCAGGTAGAAGCCGCCGCGCGTATTGCTAATGCCCATAATTTTATTTTAGAAACGGATAACGGGTATGAAACTAACACTGGCGATCGCGGCTCAAAACTATCCGGTGGGCAAAGGCAACGTATTTGTATAGCCCGCGCTGTATTAAGTAACCCACCTATTATGCTGCTCGACGAGGCTACCTCGGCCTTAGATACCGAATCGGAAAAACTTGTGCAGGAGGCTTTAAATAATCTGATGCAAAACCGCACCTCGCTGATTATTGCCCACCGCCTGAGTACTATTCAAAATGCCGATTTAATTATTGTACTGGATAACGGCCGGGTTGCCGAGCAGGGCACCCACCTGGAGCTGATGAACCATAACGGTGTTTACCGCAGGCTGATTGATATGCAAACATTTACGGCGGATTAATAAAATAGCATTGTCGACAAATTTTTGATTAAGCAAAATGATACAAAAAAAGGGTTTTATAGGTACTTACTGGCTTAAATACACCAATAGGGAAGGCTATAAAACTTACAAGTGGGAGTTAAGCAATTATAAGAAAGTAGAATTTATACAGTTTTTAACCGGTAATGAACGCTTAACCACGCCGGCTAAAATTCGGGTTGCTGCCAAAACCAATCATCAGCTCAATTTAAATCACAGTGGCAATGCCGGCGATATCATATACGCTATGGCCACTATAAAAAAGCTGGCCGAAACTGTTAAGGTGCCCATCAACTTATATTTAAGGGCCGGTCAGCCTTTAATGATAGCCAACCCTGCAAAGCACCCCTTAGGTGGTGTAATGCTCAATGCCAAAATGATAGATATGCTGGCGCCTTTAATAAACTCGCAACCTTACATCAATACCTTGAGTGAATTAAAGGACGAGGTTATTGACGTCGATCTTGATTTTTTCAGGGCCGGGCATATCCCTATGGATAGATGCAATATTGCCCACTGGTGCGCCTACGTTACCGGCGTAACACCCGATCTTTGGAAAAGCTGGCTTGATGTTGAACCGGATATGGCCTTTGCCGGTTACATAGTTATTGCCCGCAGCGAAAGGTACCGGAACATAACTACCGATTATTCATTTTTGAGTAAGTACGATAAATTGAAATTTATAGGGGTTGAATCGGAGTACGAAGATATCAAAAAACAAATCCCCAATATTGAATGGCTGCAGGTAAGCGATTTTTTACAAATGGCGCGGGTAATAGCCGGTTGTAAATTTTTTATCGGCAACCAATCGTTCCCGTTCTCAATTGCCGAAGCTCTTAAAGTGCCCCGGGTACTGGAGGTTTGTTATGATGTGATTAATGTGGTACCAGAAGGGCCGGGCGGGCACGATTTTCTTTTTCAGGATCATTTTGAATCTTTAGTTGCAGAACTTTACACCAAAACAACACAGGTATGATTACGCCCCAAAAAGTTGTTGTAATAGTTCCCATCTATAAAAATGAACTTTCGGTTTTAGAAAAAGTAGCGCTTACGCAAATGCAGCTTGTGTTAGCCGCTTATCCGCGTATTGTTGTTAAGCCGGAATCGCTTATTTTATCAGATGAAATTACCGCTTTTAATTTTACAGCCGCAGAAAGTTTTGACGACCATTTTTTTAAAGGCATTGAAGGCTATAATGCGCTGATGCTGTCAGATATCTTTTACAATCGTTTTTTTGGGTACGAATTTATGCTTATCCATCAACTGGATGCTTTTGTATTTAGCGATGAGCTTGCTTTTTGGTGCAACCAGCCATATGACTACATTGGAGCGCCATGGATACCGCCGGGTAAGTACCCCGATATGGTTAAAGCCATTAAATCAAAAATTCAATTTTATTACCACGCCCGTTATAATGTGCAAAAAAATGGGGTGCCATCGCCAATGCAGTACGAGTACAGGGTTGGCAACGGTGGCTTATCGCTGCGCCGGGTTAAAAAATTTCATGAGTTGAGCATTAGCATGCGCCATAAAATGGATGTTTATTTAACCCGTCATGAGCACGAGTTTAATGAGGATATTTTCTGGAGCATCGAGGTAAACCGCAAGCGGAAACTATTAAAAATTCCATCCTACAAAACCGCGTTAAAATTTTCTGTTGAGCAGCCCCCCGCAAGGTGCATCGAGTTAAATAACAACCAATTGCCTTTTGGCTGCCATGCATGGGATTTACACCTTGACTTTTGGCGACCTATTTTTAAAACCAGCGGCTACCAGATATAACTTGCCAACGAAGGTTTCGATTTAATGTATTTTTTAAAAATATGGAACTTCAGTTTAAAAAACAGCTTTGAGTTAAGTTGAAAAAAACGCCTGTTTTTCCAAAGCATTTTAATGGCGGTAGATATAGGGTAGTTGAACTTGATCAACTCATCAATAAAATTTTTAAAGGTATTTTTTTCGATAAAAAAGATCTGTTCGGCCGTAAGCTTGCAGGCTTTTATAGGCAGAAATTTGTTCCACTTATTGTGTAATTTCAGGTTTTCTTCCATCCATACATCGTTAAACAATCCTTCAGAAAAGTGGTTGAGCAATATATCGAATGTAACAGCCACCTTATATTTTTGACTTATCGATAAGGAGAAATCAATATCGTACCCATGAAAGCCTTTAAGGGTGATTTCATCAAACATAAATTCCTCGGCTATTTCCCTGGTAGTAGCCATAAATACACCGTCGATACATACTACTTCGGCAAGGCGTTGCTTACCGGGGTTATGGTAGGCATGCCGCGCTTTCTCTTTTTTGTATTTGAATGATTGTATAAGGTTATGATAGTGCGTATAAGCGCCCACGCCGCCCACGCCCGAGGGAGCCAGCGGTTTATAGCTGCTGCCTGCTATGCCTATTAAACCTAACTTGGGGTCTTGCTCAAATAAAGCTAATAGTTTTTGGCCCCAGTTATTGGTTTTTATCAACACATCTTCATGCACAAAACATAAAAAATCATATTGAGCGCGCAGCATTGCTTTATTGTATACCTCGCAGATGCCCATTTGCCCCTTGCTGTTATCGGTAGCAATAATTTCGAACGGAACGCCGATTGTGGCATTGATATTTTCACTTACCTGTTGCAGATTAGCTTTATTAACGGATGAAATAATAATTGATATCATTCAGTAATATGTTTTTCCGGTAAAAAAGTAGATGTTAATAATCTAACGGATAAAAAACGCATTTAATGCAATTTTTATCGTGTTTAAATCAATTACGTGCGTTTTTGTTAATGTGATACAGTTTTTGCCGAAAAAAGTTTTTTATTTTATTGGTAGCTTACAGGAAAATACAGCATAGTATTTGTGCATTTGTAGCAGATATATAAATTATCTCGTATTGCAATAAATTGAAAATGACAATAATGATTACGCCGGATTTTAAATTGCTAAAAACAACAAGCCAGTTTTGACAAAGAATTTGACTGAAATAAAGTGCCTGCCCGCAACCAAAATTTATATTTTTTGCCCGGCAGGATACGCCACCGGCGGCCCCGAGGCTTTACACCAGTTAGGCGCCAAACTAATGCACATGGATTTTAACGTATTTATGTATTACTACGCTACCCCCGATAGCGTGGATATAGTGCATAAAAACTATGAAAAATACACCGTGCCTGTTGCCGGAAGCATCGAAAACAGCGCCCCAAATATTATCATATTGCCCGAAACGCACCTGCTGCCCATTTTTGATAATGGGTATAAAAAGGTGCGCAAAGTTATCTGGTGGCTTAGCGTGGTTAATTATTACATTACCCAAAATAATCTTACCCAAAGTTTACAGTACAAAAAATATTTTAAACTGAAAAATTACCTGGGCAAATATCCTACAGCATCATTCGGCAGGCTTAAACGCCGCATGGATGTGCAGCACATCAGCCATTCTTACTACTCGCAGGTGCACCTGCTCGAAAATGGCATAAAGCCAGTTGGCCGGATCTCGGACTACATGAACAGTGCTTTTTTTGATATGGTAGATGAAGCTGCGCCTAAAGAAAACCTGGTAATATACAACCCCATTAAAAACGACGATTTTTTAGATAAGATCATTACCCTTACACCCACTATTAAATGGGTGCCCATTAAGAACATGACGCCTGCTGAAGTAGCAGCCTTGATGAACAGGGCCAAACTATATGTAGATTTTGGTTTCCACCCCGGCAAAGAACGTATGCCGCGCGAGGCCTGTATTATGCGTTGCTGTTTGATTATCGGCAAAACCGGCTCGGCGGCGTATCAACAGGATATGCCTATTCCAGAACAATATAGATTTGATAAAGAGGATGCCCAAATCCCGGAAATTATCGACCGGATAAATGAATGTTTAAATAACTACCATGAGTTGATAAAAGATTTTGCACCCTACCGGCAAGTCCTTTACACGGAAGAGCGGCAGTTTGAACAAGATATTCAAAAGGTATTTAGACGCGCCTAAAGCGGAAAGCATAAAGCAGAAAGCTGAAGAGTTTCAATACAAGAGCCATACGGCAATTCCGTATGGCTCTTGTTCAATAGCTTTAAGCTTTAGGCCTTCGGCATTAAGCTTAAAAAGCTTTTATTGAAATTTAAACCCTAAACCAATTTGCCAAACCTGGTTGCGGTAGTTAGGCAGGTAGGAATTATCATCCGGGCGGCTGGTAGTAAGGTCGATGTTATAGCGCCCTCTAAGCTCAATGTTTCGGCTCAAATCAACACTAAGGCCAATAACGCCGCTTACGTCGGTATGGTCGCCGCGGTTGTTATAGTATTGCTCCTGCTCGGTAATAAAACCGGTTTCATAAGTGTTTTTGGTTGATGCCAAAAAGTTGATGGATGGGCCTACCAAAAAGTTGAATTGCGGTGCCAGCTTAACCTTTAACAGCAAGGGTACATCAATATAATTGGTGCGTTGCGTAAACTTGCCGTAATCGGTATTGGCTGTATAACCTTTGCCCGAATACAAAACTTCGGGGGCAAATGATATTGGATAAGCAATAGGGATATCCAACGTTAAACCACCGTTAAAACCGGCGATAGAATTGGTGCTGAAGTTGGAGTTATCGGCATCAATAGTGTTTGAAATGTTTAAGCCGCCGGTTAAGCCAACTTTTATGCGGTAAAAATCGTCCTGGCTCTGGCGTGGGCGTTCGCGGCGTTCTTCACGGTAACGGGGCCTGCGGCGTGGCGGGCCGTAATATCCTTGTGCGCTGGCGTCATATACCGCAAAAAGGCAGATAGCAAAAAAAATAATCTTCTTCATGTTAGTGTGTTTTTATATATCCATAGAATAAAAAATATCGCGAAGGTTTAATTGGACACTAATTGCACGAATTTTTCTAATTACACTAATCTGCGCGCAGGTTTTGTCTGTATCACTATCAATTCGTGCAATTCGCTTTAATTCGTAAAATTCGTGTTGTATCAATTCGTGAAATTCGATTTAATTAGCTCTTAATTCGTGTTTCGTGTTTACATTTGAACATGCCAAAATTGAAAACTTACTGCTGTTTAATATTAGCTATCTCCCTTAATTTTATCGTTATAAAGGCTTTCGCACAAAAAGAAAGCTATATCCAAAGCCTCAATACGCAAAACCATTGGGTGGATTCTGTTTATCATAAACTGAGCCGTAAGCACCGTATTGCACAATTATTATTTGTGCGGGCGCACACCAATAAGGGGCAGGCCTATGCCGATTCGGTTGGTAAAGTGATCAAGGATCAGCAAATTGGCGGCCTGGTTTTTTTCCAGGGCGGCCCCGGCCGGCAGCTAAACCTGGTTAACCAATATCAAAAACTGGCAAAAATACCCTTGCTGATAGCCATGGATGGCGAGTGGGGCCTGGGCATGCGCCTGGATTCGACGGTATCATACCCTTACCAGATGACGCTTGGCGCTATACAGGATAATACCCTGATATACAAAATGGGGAGGCAGGTAGCTGCCGATTTTAAACGCATAGGCGCTCATTTTAATCTGGCGCCCGATATGGATGTAAACAATAACCCTAATAACCCGGTGATCAACTACCGCTCATTTGGCGATAATAAATATAACGTGGCCAAAAAGGGCATAGCCTATTTTACAGGCATGCAGGATGCCGGTTTGCTTACTGCCGCCAAACATTTCCCCGGCCATGGCGATACCAATGTAGATTCGCATTTTGATTTGCCCTTGTTGCCTTATAGCCGTGCCCGGCTGGATTCGTTGGAAGAATACCCTTTTCGCGAAGCTATTGCAGCCGGCATCAGCGGGGTGATGATAGCGCACATGAGCATCCCTGCATTGGATACCACCACCCATTTGCCGTCAACGTTATCGCGCCCCATCATTACCGGTATTTTAAAAGATTCGCTGAAGTTTAAAGGCCTGGTGGTATCAGACGCCATGGAGATGAAAGGCGTTGTAAAATATTTCCCCAATGGCGACGCTGATGTAAAAGCTTTTGTTGCCGGTATGGACGTTATCGAGCTGTCTGAAAATTCAGATCGCGCCATTAAACTCATTCGGAAAGCCTTACGCCATGGCGCTATTAGTAAAGCCGAGTTTGAAATCAAAGTTAAAAAAGTACTTGCTGCCAAATACTGGGCCGGGCTAAATCAATACCAGGCAGCGGCTCCGGCCAATTTCAGTGCCGATATTAACAGCCCTGCGCAAAAAGAATTGGTGCAGCAATTAAGCGATGCCGCCGTAACCGTATTGAAAGGCGATGTATCAACCATTAAGCTAAACCCGTTTTTAAAAACAGCCATCGTGAGTATTGGCGTATCCTCGCCAACCGTGTTTCAGCAGGAAGCCGCCAAAAGTTTCCCCAACTGTAAACTGTTTATGATTGATAAAAACACCCCGGCTATCGGCCTCAAAAATATATTGGACTTGTTAAGCCAGTACCAGCAGGTAATAGTTGGCGTACACGATACCCGCCTGCGCCCACAAAGCAAACTGGATTACAGCAGCGATGTAAAATTGATGATAGCCGACCTGGCCGGTCGGCCTAACACGGTGATCAGCGTTTTTGCCAATGCCTACACCATAGCCGGCCTGCCCGGTATCGAAAAAAGTAACGCCCTGGTGGTATGCTATCAAAACAGCCCCGAGCTACAAAAATCAGTAGTAAAAGTACTAATGGGTACTTTGAAGCCAACGGGTAAATTGCCGGTGAGCGTTAATATGTTTTTCCCTACGGGGACTGGGATAGGGTTGTAGTTGGGGGGGAATTATTTTGCGTTAGGGATGGGCGCGGATACCGGCCCGGGCGTAATGCCTGCAGGCGTATGAGCATACAGCCCGGACCGCAGGTAACGCCCCAAAGTCTATTTCCGAAATTTTTTGCTGGGATTGCGACTGGTATGAAATATAGCCATCACGGTAATCTGTTTAAGATTTTCATCGATTACGTAAACAATCAAGAACGGAAATTTTTCAGTTAATGCCTGGTGAAATTGATTATAGTCGGCCTTGTAGTGATAAGGGTTCCTGCTAATTTGATTTAGCTTTCTGCGGATGGCGGTTTCAAACACATCGCCAAGTCCCGATTGTTGCTCTTCATACCACAAAAATGCATTTGAGAATTCTTTGGTTGCTTCCTGCCGAATTTTTAAATCATAACTCATTGATAAATTATTTTACCAATGATTGTTTTGCGATAGTCAAGGTTTCATCCCAGGTAAATGATTGGCCTAATCCGTTTTGATGGTCACTAAATCTTTTGTCCAATTCCTCTTTTTGGGCTTTGGTAAGTTCGTAACTGTCAGAGATTTCATTTTGCAACAAGGTATAAATAGCTTTTAGTTTATCATCTTCTGCCGTTTCAATATATTCATGCAATTGTTTTCTTATTTGTGATGTACGCATATATTTTACCTTTTCACAAATTTAAAATATTTCGGTGAAGTTCTATGCTATATAGACACCAGTAAATAATTTATTTAAAACAACATTCCTACCCGCAAGTTGCCATCCCGCCCCTGCTTTCCTATCTTTACTCAACAATTATGCAATCCAACTTCAACAAATACAACGATAAATTCCAATCGGCTTTAGCCGGGCTAAACCCCGAGCAATTGGCTGCCGTAAATAAAATGGATGGCCCTGTGCTGGTAGTAGCGGGGCCGGGTACAGGTAAAACGCAGATCCTGGCGGCACGTATTGGCAAAATATTAACCGATACCGATGCCCTGCCCAGCGAGATCCTGTGCCTTACCTATACCGATGCCGGGGCCGTGGCCATGCGTAAGCGCTTGTTTGAGTTTATCGGCCCGGATGCTTACCGCATCAACATATATACTTTCCATGCCTTTTGTAACGAGATTATCCAGGAAAACCTGGAGTATTTTGGCAAGCTGAACCTGGAATCACTATCTGATCTGGAATCGGCCATGCTGTTTCGCGAATTGGTAGATGAGTTTGATAATGACCACCTGCTGAAACGTTTTACCGGCGATGTGTATTACGATACCAAGCGCCTGAAAGACCTGTTTAGTACTATGAAGCGCGAGAACTGGGATGCGACGATGATCGAGGCGGCCGTGCAGGAGTACCTGGACGATATCCCCAATCGCGAAGAGTTTGTGTACAAACGCGCCAACTCCAAAACCGGCATTAAGGTAGGCGACCCCAAACAAAAGGATATTGATGCCGCGCACGAACTGATGAAAAAACTGGTTGCCGCTGTACGCGAATACCAGAACTACGATGTTAAAATGAAAGCCAAAGGCCGTTATGATTATGACGACATGATCATTTGGGTACTGCGTGCTTTCCGCGATAACGAGGAGATACTGCGCAAATACCAGGAGCGTTACCAGTATATTTTGGTAGATGAGTTCCAGGATACCAGTGGGTCGCAAAATGAGTTGCTGCGCTTTTTGCTAAACTATTGGGATGTGCCCAACGTATTTGTGGTGGGCGATGACGACCAGTCGATATTCAAGTTCCAGGGGGCCAACATGAGCAATATCCTTGATTTTGCCAGCGATTATGTGAGCACCCTTAAAACGGTGGTGCTGAAGCACAACTACCGGTCGAACCAGCACATCCTGGATATATCTAAGGCGCTGATTGATAATAACCAGGAGCGCTTAACCAAACAGCTAAAGCTGGATAAGGATTTACAGGCTTCGCACGCGCGCTTCACGGAGATGGCCGTTGAGCCGGTGATTCGTGAGTACGAGAACCCCGACCAGGAACTGGTAGACGTATCGGCACAAATAAAACAATTGATTGATAACGGCACCGAGCCCGGCGAGATAGCCGTTATTTACCGCAACCACAGCCAGGTGGAAGAAATGATCCAATACCTGGAGGTAAAGAAAATAGCCGTAAACACCAGGCGTAAAATAGATATACTTACTCAACCGTTTGGCGAAAAGATCATCAACATTATGCGCTACCTGATGCAGGAATTGGATTCGCCTTATAGCGGTGATGAGCTGCTGTTTGAGATACTGCATTACGATTTTTTTAACATTGCACCCATAGAAATTGCCAAGGCCAGCATAGCGGTATCGCAGGAAAACTTTGCTGCCAATAGCCGCGATAAGGTTAAAACATCCATCCGTAGGTACATCAGCGAGCTGCGGCCACCTGCCCAGGCAGATTTGTTTGCGCCTGATAAGTACATGGAGATGAGGTACCTCATGAACAATATTGATGATTTGCTAAAATCGGCCGTAAATTCAACGCTACAGGCGTTTTTCCAGGATGTGATTGCCAAAATGGGTATCCTGAAATATATTATGCAGCAGCCCGATAAAGGTGGCTATATGCAAATGCTCACCAGTTTCTTCGATTTTTTAAAGGATGAGAGCCGTAAGAATCCCGATATCAAACTATCCGACCTGATTGCCACCATCGAACTGATGAAAAAGAACGGTATCCGGCTTGATTTGAACAAAGTGATCTTCAGCGATAACGGCGTTAACTTTTTAACCGCCCACGGCTCCAAAGGGCTGGAGTTTGAGCACGTTTTTTTTATTGGCTGCGACAAACGTACCTGGGACAGCAAGGGCCGCAACAGCGGCTTTAGCTTGCCGGATACCCTTACCCGCGCCGTATCTGACGATATTGCCCAAAAAGAGGAGGCCCGCCGTTTATTTTATGTGGCGGTTACCCGTGCCAAGCAATGCCTCATGATATCATACGCGGGCAAGGATAAAAAAGGGAAAGACCAGGAAGCAAGCCAGTTTATTGGCGAAATTTTGGCCAGTACCGATACACAACTGCAATACCCCAAAGTACCGGCCGATACCATGGTCGATTTTATTGCCACCCAGTTTAGCGAGGTGGAAAAACCAAAGGTGGAGCTGCTGGATAAAAACTACATTAACCAGCTGCTGCAAAGTTACACGCTATCGGTAACGCATTTAAACAACTATTTGGATTGCCCGCTGCGGTTTTATTTTCAGTGTTTGATCAGGGTGCCATCCGGCAAAAGTCCGTCGGCTACGTTTGGGCAGGCGGTACACTGGGCGCTTAACAAAACGTATCGGCTTTTGAAGGAAAACCAGGACGAGTTCCTGTCAACAGAGCAGTTCATGAACGAATTCAAATGGTACATGGCCCGTAACCGCGATTCGTTTACCAAAGATGAATACAAGCTGCGCCTGGCCTACGGCGAGAAGATATTGCCACCATATTATGAGCAAAACGTAGGCGGCTGGAACAAAATAGCCGTAACCGAAAAATCGATCAAAAATATCGAGATAAACGGCGTACCCATTAAAGGTAACCTGGATAAAATGGAGTTCGACGGTAAAAACGTTACCGTAGTTGATTATAAAACGGGCAAGGTAAGGAATGCCAAAGACAAACTGCTGCGCCCCACATTTGACGCCCCCATGGGTGGCGACTACTGGCGCCAGGGCGTGTTTTACAAAATATTGGTAGATCATGACCGCACCAACGACTGGGAGGTTATTGACACCATTTTTGATTTTGTAGAACCCGTAAGCGAAGGCGAATACTACCGGGAAAAATACGTGATCAGCCCGGCAGATATTGAGCTGGTAACCGAACAGATCACCGATACCTACGCCAAAATTATGGCCCACGAATTCAGCACCGGCTGCGGCAAAAAAGAGTGCGATTGGTGCCATTTTGTAAAAACAAATTTTAAACAGGCCGAGGTGGTTTTGAACGGGGTAAGCGAGGAGGAAGAGGAATAGTTTTTTGTAGAGACGCATAATTGCGTCTGCTAATATGCATTTTCCGTAGAGACGCATCACATGCGTCTCCCGCAGGACAATCAAACTATGCAACAAATGGAAGATAAATTTCAAAATAAATACCGTACAGCTTCATCCCGCCTTTCAAGATGGGATTATGGCTCTCATGGATTGTATTTTATAACCATTTGTACCAAACCGCGTCTCCCATATTTTGGCGATGTTATTATACCCGAAGATCCGGATAATACATTTGTTGAATACACAGATATTGGTAAGGCAACCTATACAAACTGGTTAAGAATTCCGGAACTTCATCCGTATGTGCAATTGAATGATTTTGTGATTATGCCCGACCATGTCCATGGTATATTGTTCTTTAATAAGCCTGACAAAAACAATTGGGAGCCCAACAAATTTGGCCCACAAAGAAATAATTTAGCATCTGTTTTGCGAGGTTATAAGGGATCGTTAACTCAATATTCAATTCTGAATAATATTGAATTTGGATGGCAGTCCCGTTATCACGACAGAGTTATAAGAAACGAAAAAGAATACAATAATATTAGGCAGTATATTTATCAAAATCCGCGAAATTGGCTTTCGGATAAAAATGGATTCGAGAAATTTTATTTGTAATCGAATGTAAAGACGCATCACATGCGTCTCCCGCATGCAAATCCAATTTGCAATCCCGATATAAACGTTGTACCTGAACGCGGGAGACACATGTGATGTGTCTCTACAGAAAAAAATAAAAAATGCATTCACCCATGAAATACATCACCATCCTCCTCCTCTTCATCACCACCATCACCGCTGCCCAAACCATCATCAAACAGGATGTGCAGATTAAGCAAATGGTTGATGAGGTATCGTCCAAAAACATTGAAGCGACCATCCGCAAACTGGTTACCTTTAAAAGCAGGCATACTTTAAGCGACACTACAAGCAAAACCACAGGCAGCGGTGCGGCAAGAAACTGGATCAAGGGCGAAATGGAAAAATACGCCTCGGTATCGGGCGGGAGGATGACGGTTGCCTTCGATACATTCACCCAGCCAAAAGGTACACGGATTGATAAGCCGGTAAAACTGAAAAACGTATTGGCCATACTCAAAGGTACCGACCCCACTGATACCCGGGTGTACCTGGTATCGGGCCATTATGATTCACGCATTAATGATGTAATGGATGCCAACGGGGCAGAGCCGGGCGCCAATGATGATGCATCGGGTACGGCGCTTTCGATGGAATTGGCCAGGGTGATGGCCAAACGTTCGTTCCCGGCAACTATAATTTTTATGACCGTGGTGGGCGAGGAGCAGGGGCTTTATGGCTCGACCAATGTGGCTAAACGCGCCAAAGCCGAAAATTGGAATGTAGATGCGATGCTGAACAATGATATTGTAGGCAATACCCATGGCATGGAAACCGACCTGAAAGATAACCGCAGCGTGCGGGTTTTTAGCGATGGCATCCCCACCAATGCTACCGATAAGCAGGTGGCGGCGCTAAAATCATTAGGAGGCGAAAACGACAGCCCATCGCGCGAGCTGGCACGCTATGCCAAGGAAACCGGCGAACGTTATGTTGACCAACTGGATGTAAAACTCATTTACCGCCGCGACCGCTACCTGCGCGGCGGCGATCACCTCCCGTTTTTAGAGCAGGGTTTTACCGCCGTACGCTTCACCGAAATGAATGAAGATTTTAACCGCCAGCACCAGAACATCCGCACGGAAAACGGCGTTGATTACGGCGACCTGCCAGACTTTGTAGATTTTAACTATGTACAAAAAGTAGCCCGTATGAACCTCTCGGTATTAGCCAACTTGGCATTCGCCCCGGCCCGGCCACAAAACGTAGGCATTGTAACCAGCGACCTCACCAACAAAACCAAGCTTACCTGGGAAGCGCCCGCCACCGGAAAAAAACCGGCAGGCTACTACGTACTGATGCGCGAAACCACCAGCGCCTTTTGGGAACGCAAGTTTTACGTAACCGATACAACAGCTACGTTAGCCTACTCAAAGGATAATTACTTTTTTGCGGTGCAATCGGTAGATGCGGATGGGCATGAGAGTTTGCCGGTGTTTCCGAAGCCGATGCGTTAATTGCCAGGGTATATGGAAATTAGTAATATCATAAATTTAGTTACCGCTGCTCTCTTTGGCGGAACTTTTGTAATAGTTCCCTTGCTTATAATTGTTCATCTTTTTAAGATCCGGTTGTATAAGGTAGATAAACAGGTATTGATACAGGCTGTTAATACCTGCTTGCTTTTGGGTTCCACCATTTTTTTGATATCATTACTTGCAGAGATATTTAGGGCGTATTATTCACAGACTGATTATCAGCAGTATGTTTTTCTCAATCGTTACACGGGGCCATTGTGGTATGTAGGGGCTGTAGCGATAATTAGTAAGTTATTGTTGCCTCAACTGTTTTGGATTAAAAAATTTCGGAAGTCTATGAGTGCTTTAATCTGCATTTTTTGCATGAGGATATTTTTGCAGGTTGTCCCGTTATTAATAATGTTTTTATCGTCTCTTGTGTTATTTAAAGGTATCAGCACCGGAATTGCTTACCGCCTAAGCTATTCCTGGCATGATCTCTTAATTTATATCGTAATTTTAACAGTACTCTATTTTAATTTGAAACGAAAATCGTTGAGTCAGCCTGTATCTGTCTGAGCATGATTACTGTTGTTTCACACTAACGATTTACCTTTTTACAGCGTAGCCTCCACCAATGCAAAAAAACAAAATACCCATACGCCCATTATTAGCTGTATTAGGTTCGATACTAAGCGTTCAGGTAGGGGCAGCTATTGCTAAGGGATTGTTTCCTGCTCTCGGTGCTTCAGTTACCGCCACCTTGCGGATTGGCTTATCGGCCCTAATGTTGCTTGCCGTAAACAGGCCCGGATTAAAAACCCTGACAAAAGTACAATGGCAGGCGGTTATCCCATACGGATTATGCCTTGGGGCCATGAATTTAATTTATTACCTGGCATTATCACGCATCCCGCTGGGGATAGCGGTTACGCTTGAGTTTATGGGGCCGCTGCTGCTGGTAGTATTCAGCTCAAAACGGCTCATCGAATTTTTATGGGTATTGCTGGCAGCTGCCGGGATAGCATTGATGACACCCTGGAACAACACCAATATTGATTTATTTGGCGCGGGCATGGCCCTGCTGGCCGGCGCTTTTTGGGCCGGATATATTGTTTTGGGCCGCAGGGTATCGGCGGTGTTAAACGGTGGGCAGGCTGTTACCATAGGTATGCTGTTTGCATTAATCGTGACATTGCCTTTTGCCTTCGCAAGTGGTGGGATGGTAAACTTTGACGGCAGCATGATTATCCCGGCTGTAGGGTTGGCATTATTTTGCAGCGCTGTCCCGTTTTCGTTAGAGATGTACGGCCTCAAATACATTCCCACCAAAACCTTCAGCATCCTCATGAGCATGGAGCCCGCTGTAGGTGCCATTTGCGGGTTAATATTTCTGAAAGAATATCTCTCGGTACAGGAATATGCCGCAGTTGTGCTGGTGGTAATCGCGAGTGTGGGAGCAACAATTGGTAACCGCGAAAATATAGGTAAAATAGCGCCCGACGTTTAACCGCCGGTACCCAAATGACTGTAATCTGGATATTAAGAAACAGCGAAAGATTAGGCACACGTCAGGATAAATGGGCCGTTCCTGCGGAACTTTGAATAGCCGTGGCTGTCTTGTCCACGGGTTAAAACCCGTAGCTAATAGATGATCCGTCCGCTATGCGGACTCTGATACGGGATCAAAACATTTTATGATGAAATAAAAGATCTACTTTGTTTTTTGTCTTAATCCCCTACTTCGCACCCGCCGGATGTTTTAAGCTTACATTCCTCCAGGGGCGTAGCCCCGCAACATATTGTAGCCACGGGTTTCAACCCGTGGAACCCCCGCAATGAAAAGCAGAGAACCGTAGGTTCGGCACATATAAAAAACAAAAAAGGCCGTCCCTTTCGAGACAGCCTTTCTTCACAACCAAACCGGATTACCAACCCGGATTTTGGGTTAGTTGGGGGTTTAACGTGATTTGTTGGGATGGAAGGGGGTATAAATAATTTTTTTCGCCAAATAATCGGGCGGTTTGATCCAGGATCAGGTTGCCATTGGCATCTTTGGCGTTTGTAGGTACAGGTTTTACAGGGTCTGGGCCTAATTCTGCCTGCGTGCCGGTGTATTTATACAAAACCGGCCATGGGCTTACAAAAGCGGTAGCATTACCGTAAGCGGTGCCGCCTACGTTAGTTACGAGGTCTGTTGTGCCGCTGTGCCAGCGCTTAATATCATCAAACCTGAAATCTTCGTCGTAAACTTCTATCGTACGCTCTCTTCTTATCTCGGTACGCATATCCAGGTTATTGGTATTCACCAACGCATTGGTAAGCCCCGGCATGCCATTGGTAGCGTTGCAGCGCAGGCGAACAAGGTTTACAGATTTGTTAAGGTCAGCATCCGAAATTATTCCGTTTCGCTCATATACCGCTTCGGCATAGTTAAGCAATACTTCCGCGTAGCGGATTACCGGGTAATCTTCCGACTCCTTACCATCAACCAATTGCCTTTCCGATATCCATTTTTGGTTGCCGTAACCGTAAGGTTTCGCCGGCCCCAGCGAGTTAGCCCTGTCGGCCGCATCGCCGGTCCAGTTAACACGACCGTTTATGCTGTACCAGTAATACTGATAAGTAATTTTAATGGTGTATTTTAAACGGTTATCGCGGTTCTGGAATTCTGATAAATAGGTTTGGAAACCGCCAAATTGTGGCGATTTTTCAACCGGTAGCCCATCGTTACATAAAAACATATTTACAAATTTTTGCGCTACACCGGTTGCCATAGTGCTGCGGCTCACAAATACGTTAGCCGGCTTCAGCACATCATCGTACCGGGTAGAAAGGATGTATTCATGGTTAGCAGTTTTGGTTATGCCCGCCGGGTTTGATTTGATGTTTTCAAGTATGAATAAATATTTCAGGCAGGAGTCGCCCAGTACGGTGCTGTTACCGCCAAGCGCATTTGAAGCCGCCGTGCCGAACAATGCATACTGGTTACTGGCCATTACGGCGGCGCTTGCCGCTATTGATTTATCAAGCAAGGCATTATACCGCGCTGCATCGCCCGACCTGAATTTTTGCCACGTACCTTCATAAAGTGCAACACGACTTAAAAATGCCTGTGCTGCCATCTGGGTTACACGGCCAAAGTCTGCCGAGTTGGCCGATAGTGAAACCGGCAGGGCTGGTATGGCCGCCTGCAGGTCGGCTATAATCAAATCGGCTACCTGGTCGCGGGTGGCCCTGGCACCAAACAACTCCGGCGACGTAAGGTCAAGCGGCTTGGTAATCAGGGGCACACCACCATATTGCTGTAAAAGATCAAAATAGGTATAGGCGCGGAAGAATTTGGCTTCGGCCACATATTGAGCTATTTCTGCCGGCCTTGGGTAAGATACCGCCTTATCCAGTAGGTAATTGGCAGCCCTTATCCTGCCGTAATCAACCGTCCAGTTTCCGGCATTGCCAAAACTTGCTTCGGTAACCGGTACAATGTTGGTACCCGAGCCATAAACGCCGCCACCACCAAACAGGTCCGATCGTCCGTCGGAATGTGGGTTGTCAGACAAGCCGTTAATGGTGGTAAAGTTTTTAAGATAACCGTAATACTGGTTGGCAAAAGTTTTATAATCTGTTGGTGTTTTAAAGTAGGCCGCATCTGATAGTTGGTCAAGCGGCTTTAAGTTGAGCGTTTTATTACATGACATTATAGTAAAGCCAAAGGCAACCCCTATAACCAACATGAACTTGATATATTTCGTCTTCATTTGATATCGTTTTTTAAATTAAAAAGTCACGTTTACGCCAAGAGTGAGGTAGCGGTAAAATGGGTATCTTTCGTTGCCGGCCACTGTCCTGGTAACTTCAGGGTCCCAGCCGTCATGTATATAGGTTTTTTCCCATAGGTCGCTGCCTGAAAAGTAAACCCGCAGGCCTTTTATGGCATGTGTATGTGCCAGCAGGCTTTTAGGTATGGTGTAACCAAGCACTACGTTTTTAAGCCGTACATAAGCGCCGTTTTGCACACGCCAGGTTGATGGCTGGTAATTATAGTTGTTGATACCATTGTTTTGTGCCGAATGCAGGTTTGGATAATAAGCATCCGGATTTTCGGGCGACCAAACATTGCCCAGGTACGATGTTGTTTGACCCTGGAAAATAGATAGGAAAGGCACGCTGAAGTTTGCTGACGACCCGGTACGCAACACGGCCCGTTTGCCAACTCCCTGGAAAATGGAGTAAAAATCGAAACCGTTCCACTGTAAACCAAGGTTAAGGCCGTAACTGTATCTTGGGTTATCCGATCCCAGGTAAACAAGATCGCCTTTATCGGCGGTAGTGCCTCCTATACTCAGTTTACCATCGCCATTAACATCCACAAACTTATTATCGCCCGGGCGCAGGCCGCTCATCTGGCCGGCAGGGTTGGCAAGTGCCGATGGTATAGGAAGGCCTATATTGTTGGTGCTTCCGTTAGGTGCGTATTGTGCGTTATAGGCATCAACTTCGGCCTGGGTTTGAAGCTTGCCTCCATATTTTAAACCGAAATACGATCCAAGGGGATACCCCTCAACGGTGGCGTTATAACCCGGCCCAATAACATTTGCCCCGCCAAAATGAACCAGCTTGTTTTGGTTATCGGTAATTGTACCGCTAATGGAGTAGGTTAATTTACCAATGTTTGACCGCCAGGTAAGGCTGCCTTCATACCCCCAGGTATGTAACGTGCCGATGTTTTGTGTTGGTGCGCTGGCGCCAAGTACCCCCGGATACAGTTGGTTAAGCAGCATGTTATTGTTTTGGTTCCGGTAGATGTCAAATGAGCCCGAAAGGTGGTCGTTTAAAATGCCGAAATCTAATGCCAGGTTCTTTTTAACTACGGTTTCCCAGGTCCGGTTAAGCGAAACCAGGCTGCCGGTAGTAGTTACAGATGTTGCCAGGTTATTGCCCAATAACGCGCCGCCGGTATTTACGTTAAGCGACTGCAGGTAATCGTACAAGCCGATGCCGCTTTGGCTGCCGGTGGTTCCGTAACTTGCCCGCAGTTTAAGGGTTGAGAAGATGTTAAGGTTTTTAACAAATGGTTCTTCGGATATAAGCCATGAACCCAACACCGAACCAAATATTTTCCACCGTTTATCAGCAATAAATTTTGACGAGCCATCATAACGGCCCTGCACCTCCAGGTTATATTTGCTGTTGTAAGTATAAGTTGCCCGGCCGAAATATGATCCCAGTGCATAATGGTTCTGAGTTTCGCCATTGGTTACAAAACCGGCGGTGCCGCTGGTAACACCGGTTCCTAACGATGGGATATCATCGCTGCCCAGGTTATAGGTGCGGGTGGTAAAATAATTGTACTCGTCGCGCTCATATGAACTTCCGAGCATTACCCCAACGGCATGAACCTTGTTAAATACGTTATCGTACGATACCCTGCCGGCCAGGTTATAATAAGGCTCGGTAATATTGCTGCGGTTGTAAAACGTATTGCTGCCGCCGTTGCCGCCGTTTATCGGGTTAGTTTGTATTAACAGGTTACCGGCATAGTTGTAAAACTGCACCTGCTTTTGCTGTATCCTGCTATCCTGGTACCATACATGGTAGCCGGTTACTGCTGTAAATGTAAGGTGTTGGGCAAAATTGTAGGTAAAGGTTGAATTAAGCAAAGCCCTGCTGTTCGATTCCTTATTATCGCCACCATATTTAAGCAATGCAGGGGCGCTGTAAACCGTTCCCCAGGCATAAGGCTGCCCTTTTGAAGTAAACGCGGGCAGGCCTGGCTGGCCGTAGTTGCTCAGTGCGCTGTAACCACCGTAGCTGTATAGCGTAGGTTGTTGTATATTATTTCTTTCAAGGGATATATTGGTTTCCAGGTTTACCCTGTCGCTAAATTTGTAGCTATGGTTTAAACGGAGGTTATAACGCTGGTTTCCATTAAGTCCCCATTTTAACTGGCTGCCGTCGTTAAGGTAACCTAAAGACACGCGGTAGCCGCCGCGGTCGCCCGAGCCCGAAAAACTGAGATCCTGTTGGGTTGATGTGGCGTTTCCCCACAACATTTTTTGCATGTTGGTATCAAAAAAGGTAAAGTCCTTAACATCGCCAAATGAAGGCAGCGGCGTGCCATTATATAAAACCCCATTGGCCGAACCGGCATAGCCTGGCAATTTGGTGATATCAATATAAAGAGAATCAGGCGGATGGGTGGCCAGGTCGGCCAGTTGGTACCAAAGATAGCTGGTTGGGGCTACGCCATAGTTATCGTTGGTTAAGGCTTCTTTTAAACTTTGGCCCCACTGCCGGTTATTGATCAAAATAGGCTGAAGGCCAAGCCTTTTTTGGGATATCGTAGAAAGGTACTGTACATCCATTTTACCCGATTTGGCTTTCTTGGTGGTGATAAGCACTACGCCAAACGCCGCGCGTGCGCCGTAAATGGATGCAGCTGCATCTTTCAGGAATGATATATTGTCAATATCATTCGGGTTGATGGAGTTTAGCTCGGCATTGTTAACCAGCGCTACACCATCCAGCACAATAAGCGGATCCTGTGTGTTGGTAGATGTGGCTCCACGGATCTGGAAGTTCCAGTTTTCGCGGCCGGGCTGGGCCGATGTGCGGGTAACCACTACACCGGGAACCTGGCCCTGCAATGATTCGAGCGGGTTATTGATAGGCCCCCTGTCCTGGAAAACCTTCGAGGATACGGTGGCAACCGCTCCTGAAACAGTAGCCCGTTTTTGTTGGCCATAGCCTACCACAACTACCTCTTCCAGGCCTTTGTTCGATGGCTCCAGTTTGATGATCATCGGCTTATCAAAATCGGCCGCTACCGTAACCGATGTATAGCCAATGCTTTTGAACTGCAGCGAAGCATTTGCTGCAACGGTAATTTTAAAAGTACCGTTCAGATCGGCCGCCACCCCGTTTGATGTACCTACGGCCAGCACAGTGGCCCCTATAACCGCCTCGCCGGTGCTGGCGTCGATAATTTTACCGGTAACGGCCTTGTTTTGGGCCGATGCTGTTACCGCGCAGGCAATTAACAGAAGTACAGCAAACAGCCGTAGTATCCGGTGTTTTGTTTGGTAAAAAACATTCATAAAGTGTTGGTTTTAATGTTCATAATTTTAATTTGTATTGGGTTTCAGTTGTTTAATTATTGGTTTATTTTTAGTGCCCCGGGCAGGTAATTAGTATGGTAAAGACATTAAAAGAGGAACGGGATACTCATTTTTGGGAGACTTTTTTTAATTGTATTGAACGGGAGGTGGAGGTGTGTGTGCGCTCTCGCGAGGTTAGCAAAGCGTAACTCGTGAGCAACCTGGTGTAAGCTTCCAGCTTACGTATCCGTATCCGCTTAGCGTGGGGGCAGCTGAAAGCTGCAAACATGGTACCCACGGGTTGAAGGCTCACGGGAGCGGGGCGGTTTTTAAAACATGCAAATCAAAAGCCCTCTCCTTTGGAGAGGGTTGGGTGAGGCTCTTTTTTTTACTAAGTTTGTATTATGTATTTCTTTAGAAAAAAAGATCCCAACAGGCCTACCAGTTTTAACCTGCGGGCCATGCATATTATCAATGCAATTGCCATAATTATGTTTTTAGCGGGCATCATCTACAAGCTGATACAAGTGTTCATACTTAAAAAATGATGGAAATAATAAACACCAATAACGCGCCTGCACCTATCGGGCCGTACAGCCAGGCTACTGTTGCCGGTAATTTTGTATTTGTATCTGGCCAGATACCCCTTAACCCCGCCACCGGCGAACTGGTTACCAGCGGTATTAAAGATGAAGCCGTTTTAGTAATGGAAAACATTAAGGCCATTTTAACCGAAGCAGCCATCGGCTTTGCCAACGTGGTAAAAACCAGCATATTTTTAACAGATCTGGGTAATTTTGGCCAGGTGAACGAAGTATACGGTACCTATTTTACATCAAACTTCCCTGCCCGCGAAACGGTACAGGTATCTGCATTGCCAAAAGGCGTTAATGTAGAGATATCGGTTATTGCGGTAAAATAAGAGCCTCACCCAGGCCCTCTCCAAAGGAGAGGGAGGAGCGACTATATGTCACTGCGAGGAACGAAGCAATCGCGAACTATGCACATCCGCCCTGAAAAGCAGGAGATTGCTTCGTTCCTCGCAATGACATAATCCTTTGTGATGGAGAGATACTAAGGATAACGATTATAACACATGGTTTAACAAACACGCAAATCAAAAGTCCTCTCCTTTGGAGAGGATTTAGGTGAGGCCTATGGATCCTTTTCAAACACCACTTACATATTTAAAAGGCGCGGGCCAAACCCGGGCCGAGGTGTTGAAAAAAGAATTGGCTATTGCCACTTTTGAAGACCTGCTACGCCATTTCCCCTTCCGGTATATCGACCGGACCAAATTTTACAAGGTAAAAGATATTAACCCCGACTTGCCTTACGTGCAGGTTTTGGCCCGTGTTATCAGCAAGCAAATTGTTGGCGAAAAGCACACTAAGCGCCTGGTTGTACAAACCCGTGATGATACTGGTACGCTTGAGCTGGTTTGGTTTAAAGGCATCAACTGGATTGATAAAACCATTGTGCCGGGCACCGTATATATTGTATTTGGCAAGGCGGGCTCCTTTAACGGGCAAGCCCAAATGGCGCATCCCGAAATGGAAATTTATTCGCCTGCCAATATGCAGCGGCAGGGTAACGCCACCTTGCAGCCTGTATACAACTCTACCGAAAAGCTTAAGCAGTTTCAGTTGGATAGCAAAGGCATCCAAAAGCTAACGGCTGCCTTACTGGGCCTGCACGCCAAGGATATTAAAGAGAATTTGCCACTGTACATTATCCAGCACTTTAAACTGCTGGGCAGGGCCGATGCTTACCGCAATATCCATTTTCCGGCCGATGCCAATTTGCTGAACGAGGCTTTGCACCGGCTTAAGTTCGAGGAATTGTTTTTGCTGCAGCTTAAGCTCCTGCGCAATAAAATGCTGCATACTCAAAAGTTTAAGGGGAACGTGTTTAGTACAGTTGGTCATTACTTTAATGATTTTTACCACTATAAACTACCTTTCCAGCTAACCACGCCGCAAAAGCGGGTGTTAAAGGAGATAAGGCAGGATACACAGCGCGGCGTACAAATGAACCGCCTGCTGCAGGGCGATGTAGGCAGCGGTAAAACCGTTGTTGCCCTGATGGCCATGCTGATTGCTGTTGATAACGGCTTCCAGACCTGCATTATGGCACCTACCGAAATATTGGCCAGCCAGCATTACCAAACCATCAGCAATTTGGTTGGCGATGGGTTTATTGAAGTGGCCTTGCTCACAGGATCAACTAAACAAAAAGACCGCAGGGTGCTGCACCAGAAACTCGAAAGCGGCGAAATGAAGATACTCATTGGCACCCACGCCCTGATAGATGATAAAGTACAATTTAAAAACCTGGGCTTTGTGGTGATTGATGAGCAGCACCGTTTCGGGGTAGAGCAGCGGGCCAGGCTTTGGCGAAAGAACGTTGTGCCACCCCACATCCTGGTGATGACGGCAACCCCCATCCCCCGCACCCTGGCCATGACGCTGTACGGCGACCTTGATGTATCGGTAATTGATGAGTTGCCCGCCGGCCGTAAGCCTATCCAAACACTGCACTTTTTTGACAACCAGCGCCTGCGGGTGTTTGGTTTTATGAAAAAGGAAATTGCCCTGGGCCGGCAAATTTATATTGTGTACCCGCTGATTAAGGAAAGCGAAAAGCTCGACCTTAAAAACCTGGAAGAAGGCATCGAAATTATCTCGCGCGAGTTTCCATTGCCCGACTATAGGATCAGCATTGTTCATGGCAAATTAAAACCCGCCGATAAGGAATTTGAGATGCAGCGCTTCATTAAGGGGCAAACACAAATTATGGTGGCCACCACGGTGATAGAGGTTGGTGTTAACGTGCCCAATGCCTCGGTAATGATCATTGAAAATGCCGAGCGTTTTGGTCTGTCGCAACTGCACCAGCTGCGCGGCAGGGTAGGACGCGGGGCCGAGCAATCGTATTGTATTTTAATGAGCAGCCACAAGCTGAGCCACGATGGAAAAATTCGCCTGGATACCATGGTGAAAACCAATAACGGTTTCGAGATTTCGGAGATCGACCTGCAACTGCGCGGCCCCGGCAACCTGGACGGTACCCAGCAAAGCGGCGTGCTCGACCTGAAAGTAGCCAACCTGGCTACCGACCAAGAGCTGTTGTTTAAGGCCCGCAAAAGAGTAGAGCAGATCTTCGCCAAAGACCCCCAACTGGCCCTGCCTGAAAACCAGGTGCTGCACCATGCCTTCGAAACAAAAAATGCCGGTTTAAGCTGGGATAAAATTTCCTGAGGCTTTCATTATTGCCGCAAAATATTAAATTTGTTTCCGACTGACTTTACTTTAAAATAAACTTGTGAAAAGTTGAAACTTTTTGCTCAAAATTTGAAGTTTATTGCGCATTATTTACCATCCTATTAACAATTTTTGATGAAAAAAACATTTACCCTATTATGCGCCGCCATGCTGTCGGCCACCTTTGTCCACGCCCAGCAGGACTCCCTCATGATCCGCAAAATTTACGACGAAGCCCTTGTAAACGGCAAAAGTTATGAAAGCCTGCGCTACCTGTGCAAAAATATAGGCCAGCGTATCAGTGGCTCGGCCAACGCCCAAAAAGCGGTGGAGTGGAGCAAGAAACTCATGGAAAGCTACGGCTTCGATAAGGTTTATTTACAGGAAGTTATGGTGCCCCACTGGGTGCGCGGAGCCAAAGAAATAGCCTTTATTATTGATGGTAAAAACCGTATCCCGGTGCCTATTGCCGCCCTGGGCATGACAGTTGCTACCCCGAAAGAAGGAATAACTGCCAATGTTATTGAAGTACAGAGCCTTAAAGAACTGGAAGCCCTTGGCGAGGCGGCTATTAAAGGCAAAATAGTATTCTTCAACCGCCCGTTCGACCCCCGGTTTATTGAAACCGGCCGTGCTTACGGAACGGCTGGCGATCAGCGCTTTATGGGGCCTGCGGCCGCTGCCAAATATGGCGCTGTAGGCGTTATAGTCCGCTCATTAACCGAGTCGCTGGATGATTACCCCCACACCGGTGCAACGTTGGTTGATAAGGATGGCAAAAATATCCCGGCCGCGGCAATCTCCACCAAAGCGGCTAACAAGCTGAGCGCCATGCTTAAAATGCGTAAATTCCCGGCAGCCAAATTCTATTTTAAACAAAGCTGCCAGTTATTGCCCGATGTGTTGTCGTATAATGTGGTTGGCGAACTAACTGGTACAGAGCATCCTAATAAGTTCATCACCGTAGGTGGTCACCTTGATTCATGGGATTTGGCCGAAGGTGCACATGACGATGGTACCGGTGTAATGCAATCGGCCGAAGTGCTGCGTGTGCTTAAGGTGGTAGGCTATCGCCCTAAAAATTCGATTCGTGCCGTATTTTTCATGAACGAAGAAAATGGTGATAAGGGAGGTATTAAATACGCCGAACTTGCTGCCCAAAATAAGGAAGAACACATTGCCGCCATTGAAACAGACGAAGGCGGATTTACACCGCGCGGTTTCAGCTTTTCGGATGTATCTAAAGATTTTATAACCAAAGTAAACAGCAACTGGAAAGCGTTACTTGAACCATATGAAGTTGATCAATTAACTATCGGCGGTGCCGGTGCAGACATTGAACCAATGAAGAAAACGGTACCTGGTGTAGTGTTAATCGGCTTCAGGCCCGATTCACAGCGGTATTTTGATATTCACCACACACCCAACGATGTTTTTGAAAACGTAAACAAACGCGAACTTGAATTAGGCGATGCCGGTATGGCAGCACTGATTTACCTGATCGATCAGCACGGGTTTTGATAGATGTGCAGATTTCAAATTTCAGATGTGCAGATGATGAATTGTTAGCGAATTAATTTTTTCCGCCGCCTGTGTCATCACAGGCGGTTTTTTGCATTAAGGATAGGAGCGGATACCGGCCAAATGTGGCTAAGGCCTGTGTAGTATAAGCGCATAGCCTGACCCGAGGAACGAGGGTAATGCCCATACATAAATTTTGAAAATAAGGTGATGTTTTCTGGTATGGTCTGCGGGCAATCATGCAGTTTTTAGGTAAATAGTGTGCACATCTACTATTTGCGCATCAAAAAAATCCTGAAAATTCTGTTAAATCCTGAAAATCGTGTTGTAAATTTGCGCTTCATCTAAAACAACCCTGTGACTGAAGAAGGCGATAGTACACCCCAGAAAATAGATTCCTTTGCAGCATTGCGATATAAAGACTTCAGGTCATACATCGGCATGCGCTTTTGTTTCACCTTTGCATATTCAATGCAGGCCGTGGTTATTGGCTTTTACATGTACCAGATTACCCATAGTGCTTTTGCATTGGGTTTAATTGGCTTGTGCGAGGCTATTCCGGCTATAAGCATTGCCCTGTACGGGGGCTATATTGCCGATAAATCGGAGAAGCGCAAAATGCTCTTGCTGATATTTAGCGGCGTTATACTTACATCATTGGTAATGTTTACGGTTACGCTTAAAAGTATGAGCGGCATTATTCATGTAGGATGGATTATTCCGATAATTTATGTGATGATATTTTGTAACGGCATAGCCCGCGCATTTTACGGCCCGGCTACTTTTACTATTTACGCGCATAGCATCCCTAAGGAAGTATACCCTAATGGCAGTACCTGGAGCAGCTCGAGCTGGCAGGTGGCGTCAATCATTGGCCCGGCTGCGGGAGGATTGATTTACGGTTATTCGGATAAGTTTTTTGGTATAAGTGGCATCACCGCAACATTTGGCTGTATTATATTTTTCCTGGTTGTATCGTTGGTGTTGGTTGCGCTGTTGCGAAAGTATCCGCCTGTATTTGTACCGAAGGAAAATATCTGGAAAAGCCTTTCAGCAGGAATTGAATTTGTATTCGGGAATAAAATGATGATCGGCGCCATGAGTCTTGATCTATTCTCGGTATTTTTTGGTGGTGCTGTGGCTTTGCTGCCGGTTTTTGCCAACGAAATTTTGAAAGTAGGGGCCGAAGGATTGGGTATTATGCGGGCAACATCATCATTAGGCGCTGTGTTAACCATGTTGGTAATGACCCGGTTTTCGCCCATGGGTAAGCCATGGCGTAATTTGCTGATAGCGGTAACCGGTTTTGGGCTTTCAATTATATGCTTTGGTTTGTCTAAAAGCTTCTACTTATCGTTGTTTTTTATATTTACCGAAGGCGCGTTTGACAGCGTTAGCGTAATTATCCGTGGCACAATTATGCAGTTGTTAACGCCCGATCATATGCGTGGCCGGGTATCGGCGGTAAACCAGATGTTTATAGGTTCATCAAACGAAATTGGCGCTTTTGAATCGGGTACGGCGGCAAGGTTATTGGGTACCGTGCCCTCTGTGCTTTTTGGCGGTAGTATGACGATGCTTATTGTGGGGATAACCTATTTGAAAACCAAAAGGCTTGTGCCGCTTTCACTAAGCCAAATTCAACCGCCCGAAGTTGCGGAGGAAGAAATTGTTAAATCATAATAAAGCCTTCCCTTTAAGGGGTGATGGTCTTTATCCTAACACGCTATCCACCCAGGCCTTTCCCCAGTGCTCCACTTCATCGGCACTCCAGAGGGATGGGTAAAAAATACGTTTCTGAAAGCGCGGAGGCAGGTATTTTTGCCAGTTGGTACCGCCGGTGGCTTTTATTTCTTCAGGTTCGCGGTTAAGGTAGCGCACGGCCGATTTGTAGTGCGATAACGGCCAGTTTACGTTTACATTTACATCCAGCTGACGTAATTCGGCTTTTAATTCGGGTGTAAGCTGGCCTTCGGCCTCAAATTTTAAAGCCAGCGTGTTAAAATTATAGCCAACATTTGCCTTACCCAGCTCAATGAATGTTTTGGCGTACTTTTTTTCGAACTGTTTAAGCGTCAGGGTTTTTTTACCGGTTGATAGTTCGGTGGCGCCAAACTTCCAGTACAGGTATTCAAATTGCTCGTCAATTGTGGCGGTACGTAATTCCTCGCGTTTATCCTTGGCTACCAGGTTAATAAAATCGGTAGCGTATATCTCGATCATCCTGTACTGGCCCGATTGAAAACCGCTGGCGGGAAGCAATGACATCCTGAACTTCAGGAACTGCTCTTTTTCCATCCCATCAACCATAATCTCAAACGATTGGGTTAGCGCGCCAAAATACCTGTTAATGCGCTTTAAACGTGCAGTAAAAAAATCAACAGTTAAGGGTTGGGTCGCAGCTATCTGTTGGCACTCATGCAATGCCAGCTTAAAATATAATTCGGTTATCTGGTGATAGATGATAAAGATCTCTTCGTCGGGAAAGGGCGTTTTAGGGCTTTGCAGGCTCAATAATGTATCCAGGTGTATGTAATCCCAGTAGGTTAAAAAATCGGCGTATAACAATCCGTCAAGATAGGAGTTCATATCCTGGCCCATGGCCTCGTATTTTTCCTGTAACTGCGCCAGGCGCCCTTCAATTTCTGGAGAGAATTGCATAATCAAAGGTAACAAAAATGAGATGAGGTTAAACAAGGCAATGCAAAACCGAAAATTAAAACATTTTTTGATGCGGGCTGTCTTATGTCTGAATCAGAATTTACAGAATTAAGGGATTCTCAGAATGCCAATACTAAGCTCTCGTCCTGTTCATTCTCAAATTCTGTAAATTCTGATTCAGACAACCTTAAACATCATGAAAATCAGTAAAATATTAATAGGCATTGATGATAGCACTTATGCGCATAATGCTGCAGCGTATGGGTTTGATATTGCACACACTTATAATGCCGCGGTGGGCCTGGTACATATTATCGAGCCGACTGTTTTTCCATCAGACCCTAACGATAGCTTAGGGGGGATGCCAATGGGAACCATTGGCATCGATCAGGCTGAGTTAATTGATATACAATCAAAGCAATCTTTATCGGTAATTGAAAGTATTAAAAAAGAATATGCTGGCGAGCTTGAGGTTACCTCGTTTACCGATTTTAATATTACCGCCGATGGTATTCTTAGCTGCGCTAAACAGTTTAATGCCGACCTGATTGTATTAGGCACGCATAGCCGTACGGGGCTTGACCGTTTCCTTATGGGCAGCGTGGCCGAAAACGTTGTCAGGCATTCAACTATTCCTGTATTGGTTGTGCCGTTTATTGCTTAGTGAGGTTCTGGGGTTCGGGTGGTGAGGTGTGTGAAACTTTAAATCCGGAGCGCAGGTCAATACCCGAACCCCGCAACCCGATCCCCGCAACACTAATAAAGCAGTCTGAACTTGATAGTATGCTCAATCGCCTTTAACTCGTTTAGTACCTGGGTATCGTAGCCTGTATTAACGTCGGTAATTACATAGCCTATTTGTGGGTTGGTAACCAAGAATTCGCCAACAATATTGATATTGTGGCGGGCAAATACATCGTTTATTTTGGCCAGTATGCCAGGCACATTTTTATGAATGTGGATTAAACGGTGTGCATTGTTAACCCTTGGCGGCTGTAAATCGGGAAAATTACAGCTGGTATGCGTTTTGCCCTCGTTCATAAAAGCTAATACCCTTTTTGGCAAAAAATCGTTGTTGTGTGGGTTATGCCTCGGATCGTCAAATATAATAATGCCATTTTCGGTGGCTGTTTCGGCAAGTTTGTTACTGCATTTGCCAAAAATACCTATCACTTTTAACCGGCCGGAATTTTGTACCTGCTCGGGCGTTGGCTGGTGAACTTCATCACAAAATAAAACACCGGCTTCTTCTAAATATTTATCTTCAATCTCATCCCGGTTACGGATGTTGTAACCCTCTTTTTTCATTTGGGCCTGTGCCTCTTCATCAATTGCGCCAACTACCAGGCATTTAATGCGGTTTTTGGGATATGATATGGCGCGTGGCAATTTATTCAGGTACAGGAACTCATCAAAGCTTGGGGTAACGTGGTCGGCCTTTTCGGTTACAGATTTACGTTCAATGTTTTCGGTAAAAGCATAAAACTTCTTGATCATGCCCGATTCCTTCAACTGGAAATCGGAGTAGCCATCGCCTATGCCGTAAATGTCGCCGGGTAACTGCAACTCTTTAAGCAATTTAACCTTGCCACCCTCTTGCGACAGGGGGTTGCTGCGGTCATATCCTATAATATTACCTTCGTCGTCAAACTCGAAAGTATTGGCGTAAATGTTTTCTTTTTTAATATGATACTCGGTAACTACAGGCGTAATAAACTCTTTAAAACCGCCGGATACGATCAAAACCTCGTCCTGGTGATTTTTAAAAAAGATGGTGTTACGCGAGAATGAAGTAGATACCTTTTTCTTAAGATGGCTGATGAGTTGCTTTAAATGATCGCGGTTGGCACATAATAATTTAACCCTGGCTTCTAAACTTTGGGTAAAGGATAGCCTGCCTTCCATCGAGGCATTGGTTAAATCTTCTATCTGTTTGTAAATGCCCTCACGGTCGGGATGATTTTTGAGGGATATGCGGGCCAGTTCGTCAAGGGCCTCAACCTGTGTAAACGTGCTGTCGAAATCAATAATAAAGTACTGCTCCATCTTGGGTGCAAATGTGCGAATTTTTTTGGTTCATTAGTTCATTGGTTTATTAGTTCATTAGTCATATATTGTGGCATTATTAAATTAGATTATATAGAATTATTATCTCCATCAACAGCACTGGCACTTTGGACTACAGTCAGTGCGGCAATTTTCATTGTAATTATTGGGGTAGTTGTACGGGTGGTTTTAAAGCTGATCAAGGCTTATGGAAAAAAACATAGTATCAAAAAAATATAACCTGATCAACTTATTCTAGCCCAATCAACCACTCACCAAAATTCACTTTCCAAACCTCTTGGCATATCTGATAGCGGGCAATTCAATATACCGGTGCATTAGCCTGGAAAGAAACACCAGGAATATCAATAGCGCAACATCAAAAATAATATTTAAAGTCACATTGGTTTGTATCGCGGTAGTTTTCAAGTGCCCAAACAAATAGATGCCGATAGGCACGTGTATCAGGTAAAGTGAATAAGAAACATCGCCATAGCGGCTAAGTAAATTACTTTTTAGCGGTTTAAAGTGGTTGATAACGATAAGCCCCCCCGTAATTAAGCAAAGTACAATGTAAATATAGGATTGATGGGTTGCATAAAAATCAACTGCTGTAAAAGCCAATAAGGCTATATTAAACCATTTATAGGCAGGCTGATGCAGTAACTGGTAGATTGCCACGCCAAGGCTAAACAATGGCCACAGGTTTAAAAAAAACAATGGTCCCGATTCAAATTGTGGTAAAACGATGCTCAAAAGCGTCACCACAATTAAAGCAATTACAAAATACTGCTTTTTAAAAAAGGCGCAGGCAAAAACGGCCAGGTAAAAAAGCATCTCGCATGATAATGTCCAGTACACCCAGTTAATGGTTTTTACTCCGGTGATGGGCGATGTGCTGAGTGTAATTGTGGCTATCAGGCCCGTAATGTTTTTAGGGATTATAGCGCTAGAATTTACATGAGTTATCAGCTTAAGTAATAATACGATAACCGCGGTAATAACCAGGCTAAACCAATAGGGAGGGAAGATGCGGAAGAAACGCCTTACTATAAATTCGGTTGGTTTTTTGGCATGGTGCAGCGCAATGAGTATACAGTAACCGCTTATGATAAAAAATATAGGTACCCCCAGGTGCCCGTATTTGCAAAAATCGCGGTACCAGTTATCAATAGGTTTTATAGGCTGGTTAAGATGAAAAAAAACCACCCATGAAGCTGCCAGTATCCTCAGCAAATCTATCAGGTGGTTTCTTTTGTCGGGTTGCATGTGAAAAATGAATGGGCAAGGTAATGATATTGGCGTAAATAAACATACCAATTAGCTTCAATACGGCGGGTTGTCTGTTCTGATTGCGCTTTAATTCAGATCGATAAAATTGAATCTCTTTTTAAAATATTTTCTTGGTTTCTTCCCCAAAAACTTTTTAAATATCTTATCATGAACAAGCAATGGTACGGTAAACTGGGTAATGATTATCTTTTGTTTATTTATTGTGTGTAATATCATATAACTAAAACCCTGGAATCTGCCCCAGGGTTGACCTTCATAAATCTCGACTTTCACAACTTCATCACTGTTAATGTGTATATCAAGATCATCTTGACCCATGTTGAGTGTTAGTCTGTCAGCGCTTAGTGTTATTGTTTTATCCCTATCGAATTGGTAATACTGCTTCAGTACAAGCAAAGTCTTTATTTGTTGGTATAGTATTGCTACCAAACCACTAAAAAACAATAGCAAAAACAATAATAGAGGCCCTGATGGGGGAAACAACGATACTGCTTTTACGGTAAACCAAATAGCAAAACCGACCAATGCAAAAGTAAAAACCGACTCAAAAATTAAGCGCCGGGGATTAAATGTATACCGTTTTGCCGTATCCATAAAGCCATCTTCAATTAGTGCAACACGGCACAAATCTCTTTAATGCTTTCACTTATCGGCTTAAATTCAATGCCGATAGCATTCTTAATTTTCGAGTTATCAAACTCCCGGATCACCGATGCCGCCTGCGCCGATGTTTTATCGATTGCCGGGTCGCTACCGGTTAACGCGGCAATTGCTGCCGCACCGCGCCAGCCAATTTCCATTAGCCAGGGTTTGGCTAAAATGGCAGGCGGCTTAATCCCAAATCCGTTTGCTGCCTCGGTAGTTATAGATTGATAGGTGCGATTTTCGGCGCTGATAATGTAGCGCTCGGCGGTGATATCACTGTTCATCAAGCCAACCATACATTTGGCCACATCCTCCACATCAACAAAGCCAATAGTGCCAGCTGTATAAAATTTAAGGCCCTTACGAATGGTTTCAAATAAGGCACCGCTGCCAACTTTACCCGCGCTTGCACCGATGATAAGCGATGGATTCACAATTACAGCATCCAGCCCTTCGGCAATACCGCGCCATACTTCCATCTCGCTCTCCAGCTTTGAAATGGCGTAACCGTCGTTTTCTGTTGATTGTTCCAGGTGATGGTTTTCGGTCGTAAGGTCGCCGGGTTTGGCCAGGCCTATGGCGGCTATCGAGCTTACGTGAACCATCCTGATGCCCTTTTCGGCACATAAATTAACCAGGTTGGCCGTGCCGGTTACATTAGTATTAATCATCGGCTTTTTATCGGTCGATTTTAACGATACCCACGCCGCGCAATGATAAACCTGGGTTACGCCAGCTAAGGCATTTTCCAAAGCAAAAATATCCAGCATGTCGGCCTCAACCCATTCAATTTGCGATTGAAAAGGACCAAGTAAAGCCGGTATGCTTGAAGCAGCCCGTTTGGTGCAACGAATGTTTGAGCCTGTTGTAACCAGCAGTTTTGCCAGTTCGGCCCCGAGAAAACCTGTTGCGCCAGTAATTAGAATCATTTCAATTTGAAGATTTGAAAATGTGTTTATTTGAAAATGTAAAAGTGCACAATATCATTTTAATTTGATGGTTTGAAAATTTGATGATTTGAAAATTCATATTGAGGCGAAGTTGCAGATTTAATGATGTGAATTCGCATCTTTGCAAAGATGTTTCATCTTCAAATCTTCAAATTGACGCATTTTCAAATTAGTATTCAATGTCCTTAGCTGATTTTTTTAAACCCATCGATCTGAAGAAGATCACTCCTAAAAAGGGCTACTATACCAGTCAGCTTGGCGATAAAATTGTGCATTATTCTGTCGATTTTCCCGACCTGGAAGAGAAAACCGACCTGGCCATCATTGGCGTTATGGACGATCGGAATGCGACCGATAACCAGGGCTGTGCCCTTGGCCCCGACTATATCCGCGAGAAACTTTACCAGCTTAATGAGGGTGGTTACAACTTAAAAATTGCCGACCTGGGCAATATCGCAGCAGGCGCGTCGGTTACCGATACCTACTTTGCCCTTAAAACCGTGGTTTCTGAGCTGGTAAAAAAAGATATTATCCCCATTATTTTAGGTGGCGGTCAGGATTTAACCTACGCCCAATACCTGGGCTACGAAGACCTGGAACAGAAGGTTGACCTGGTGGTAGTAGATGCCCGTTTTGACCTTGACGAGGATGAAACCCCGGCAGGATTGGAAACAACTTCGCAATCATACCTCAACAAGATATTTTTACACGAGCCTAATTACCTGTTTAATTTCAGTAACCTGGGATACCAAACTTATTTTGCCAGCCAGGAAAGTTTGCGGGTGATGGATAAGCTTTACTTTGATGTACACCGCCTTGGCGAGTTGAGCGGCAACATTGCCGTAACCGAGCCTGCCATTCGCAATGCCAGCATGGTGAGTTTTGATGTGGGAGCTATCAGGTCGGCCGATGCTGCGGGCAACGCGAATGCTACCCCCAATGGTTTTAACGGGCAGGAGGCCTGCCAGCTATGCCGGTACGCCGGTTTTAATGATAAGCTAAGTTCGATAGGCTTTTACGAGTTTAACCCGGCCAACGATAATAATGGCCAAACGGCTATGTTGCTGGCGCAGATGATCTGGTATTTTATTGATGGTTTTTACGGTCGCAAGCGCGATTTTCCGCTCAACCCAAAATCGCAATACCTTATATACAAAACCAGCCTGAAGCATGAAGACCAGGAGGTTGTGTTTGTAAAAAGCAAAAAATCAGACCGCTGGTGGATGCAGGTACCCTACCCAACAGGGGGCTCAAAAAACGAACGCTTTCACCTGGTGCCCTGTAGTTATGCCGACTATAAAACGGCCACATCCGGCGAATTGCCCGACCTTTGGTGGCGCACCTATCAAAAATTAAACTGATAATAGCAATTATACCAGCATTTTAACGTTATCAATCCTTATAGTTTTTAACTCTGATGAAGAAAATATTTTTTTTAATTATAACCTTATTACCGGCAATTACATTTGCCCAAACTACTGATACCTTTACTATAGACGGTAAATTGGGTAACGTAGGCGCACCGGCAAAAATTTATTTATCGTATCAATTGGGCGCCAACAGCGTTATTGATTCGGCCGATATTGTAAATGGTGTTTTTAGTTTCAAAGGTTCGATGCTTAACCCGGTTAATGCCACGCTGGTGGTTGATTACAAAGGCTTAGGGATAGAAAAATTTACACAGCAATATAGCGATGGCCGGTCATTATCAAAAAATGCCGACAACCTTAACTTTTTTATTGATAAAGGAACACTGACTATTACCAGTAAAGATTCTGTTTCAAAAGCGCAAATCACCGGCTCGCAGCTTAACCTTGATAATATTAAACTACAGGCCCAGCTAAAAAGCATCAACATGCGCGGCGAGCATTTGATGGCCGAAGTTAGGGCTGCTACACCCGAACAACAAAAATCGCCTGCATTCCAAAGCGCCATACAAAGCAAATATAAAGCATTGCAAACGCTGCAAAGCTATACTTTAAAAAGCTTTATAACCGATAACCCCAACAGCTACCTGAGCCTGCTGGCATTGAGCTCGGTTGGTGGCCCGGCGCCCGATCCGGGTGAAATTGAGCCTTTGTACAACTCGCTTTCGGCCGATGTAAGGAATACCGAAGCCGGTAAAGTGATGAAAGCGCAACTTGATGCCCTAAGAGTTACGGCAATAGGCGCCACAGCGCCCGATTTTGTGCAGAACGACGTAAACGGTACGCCGGTTAAACTCTCGTCATTCAGGGGCAAATATGTTTTGCTTGATTTTTGGGCTTCATGGTGTGGCCCTTGCCGCCAGGAAAACCCCAATGTAGTACGTAATTATAACAAGTATAAAACTAAAAACTTCACCATTGTGGGTGTGTCCTTAGATAAGGCCGAAAACAAATCGGCGTGGCTTGCGGCAATCAAAAGTGATGGACTTGACTGGACGCAGGTATCTGACCTTAAGTATTGGAATAACGCTGCCGCGGCGCTTTATTCTGTAACCTCCATCCCACAAAACTACCTGATTGGACCGGATGGAAAGATCATTGCCAAAAACCTTCGCGGCGAAGACCTTGATGCCAAACTGGCCGAGCTTTTTGGGAAGATATAGGTTTGTGAGTGGTTGATTGGGTTAGATTAGTTTGATTGTGTCGACCTGGCAAAACTGATATTGATAAATTGCCGATTCGGTTATGTGATGAGTTGATTCATCCATCAATTCGGTACCACTTGTATAAATTGAAAACAATGTAACTTTTTACTGACTATATGTAATATATAGTTTTTACGTATTATATTGCAAGTTGAACTTTATCGCTTATGAAAAAGATAATATTATTAGCATTAGCTACATGGCCTGCTATTGTTTTTGCACAGGATAACAAATATGACATACAAGGTAAAATAGGTGATTTTAATGCGCCTGCCAAAGTGTACCTGGAATACAGATTCCCGAAGGGCAAGCCTATTTATGATTCATGTACCGTGGTTAATGGTAAATTCCATTTTGCAGGCTCGGTTGGCGCCGCGCCGCTTAACGCTTATTTGTTGTTTAACTCAAAAGGTACGGGCACGGGTAAGTCCGATGGCTACCGGGCTATTTATCTTGAACCTGGCTTAATTAGTGTAAACGCCGTAGATAAAATAGAAAACGCCACAGTTGACGGCCCTAAAACCAACCAGGAAAACGAAAAGTACCAGTTGTTACAAAAGCCTGTAAACGATGCCTACGCTGCTTTGGAAGAAAAGCAAAAAGCAGCTACGGCTGAGCAAAAAGCATCGCCGGAATATATTAAAAAAGAGAAAGCCGAGGAAAAAGCGATAGACGATTTGAGCGCGGCCACTGATAAAAAATTCATCAGGGAAAACCCAAACTCAATCATTAGCCTGAACGCCCTTGAAACTTTGGCCTACAGTGCCGATTATGTTGATCTTAAACCTTTATACGATGCCTTAACGCCTGCTGTAAAAAGCACCGACGCAGGTAAAGCACTGGGCGAAAGAATGCCTAAACTTAAGGCTGTAGCCCTGGGCGCTGTTGCACCGGAATTTGCCGAGGCCGACACCAGCGGAAAAGTTATCAACCTGTCTTCATTTCGCGGGCAGTATGTTTTGATTGATTTTTGGGCATCGTGGTGTGGCCCCTGCCGCAGGGAAAATCCTAATGTGGTAAAAGCCTATAACCATTACAAAGGTCAAAAATTCACTATTTTGGGTGTATCGCTTGATAAGCCAAATGCTAAAGACAAATGGTTGGCTGCTATCCACAAAGATGGCCTAACCTGGAACCACGTTTCTGATCTTAAATTTTGGGATAGCAAAGCTGCAGGTTTATACGCCGTTCGCGGTATTCCGCAAAACTTTCTGTTAGATCCCAACGGAAAAATAATTGCCAAAAACCTGCGCGGCGACGATCTGGAAGATAAACTTGCCGAGATTTTTGGGAAAATATAGTTTGGTGAGTGGTTGATTAAGTTAGATTAGGTTGATTAAGTTAGCCAGGTAAAAACCCAATCAACCACTCACTTAATCAACCTAATCAACTGCCTTCTACAAAAGGTCAAATCCGATATCTTTCCTGAAGTACATGCCATCGTAATAAATGCGGCTGGCATCGGCTGTGGCTTGCTGCAGGGCGTTAAACATATTGTCCTGCAGGGTAGTTATTGCCAAAACTCGGCCACCTGTGGTAATCACGTTTTCGCCATCAAAACTGGTACCTGCGTGGAATACGATACTGTCGCGCACGTTTTCGGTGCCGGTTATTACCTTGTTTTTAAGGTATTCGCCGGGATAGCCGCCCGCTACCATAACTACGGTAGCAGCAGTTTTTGGCGAAATAATTAACTCTTTTTCATTAAGGTTGCCTTCGGCTACGCCTTGCAGCAGGTCAACAAAATCGCTATCGATACGGCGCATTACGCTTTCGGTTTCAGGGTCGCCCATGCGGCAGTTGTATTCTATCACCCAGGGCTCGCCATCTTTATTCATCAGGCCTATAAAAATGAAGCCTTTGTATGGGATTCCATCTTTTTTCAAACCCTCTACGGTTGGGATGATAACTAAATCTTCAACCTTTTTAATATAAGCGGCATCTGCAAATGGTACCGGCGAAATGGAACCCATACCACCTGTATTTAAGCCGGTATCACCCTCGCCAATGCGTTTATAGTCTTTAGCTTCGGGAAGTATTTTATAGTTGTTGCTATCGGTCATCACAAAAACAGATAGCTCGATGCCTTGTAAAAATTGCTCAATAACCACGCTCGAGCTGGCATCGCCAAATTTAGCTTCGGCAAGCATTTGGGTAAGTTCCAGCTGGGCTTCTTCAAGCGAAGTACATATAAGCACCCCTTTGCCTGCGGCCAGGCCATCGGCCTTAAGCACAACCGGAAGGCCGGCAGTTGCCAGGTAGGTAAGGCCCTCCTGCAAGGTATCTTTAGTAAAAGTTTTGTAGGCTGCCGTAGGTATGTTATGCCTTTGCATAAATTGCTTGCTGAAATCCTTACTGCCCTCTAACTGGGCGGCTTCCTGCTGCGGACCTACTATGGGTACATTTTTTAATTGCTCATCGGCCAAAAAGAAATCGTGAACACCTTTTACCAGCGGCTCTTCTGGGCCTACCAGTACCAGGTTGATGCCTTGTTCCAATACCAGGGCCTTAATACCCTCAAAATCGGTAACCTTAATGTTAACGTTGGTGCCGTACTGGTGGGTGCCGGCATTGCCGGGGGCTATAAAAAGCCTTTCACATTTAGGGCTTTGCGCAATTTTCCAGGCGAAGGCGCTTTCCCTTCCGCCCGAACCGAGGATCAGGATATTCATGGGGGCAAAGATAGTTTTTTTGGATGAGTAGCATTAGTACCAGTGTTGGCTTTTTTGCTTAGGTACAAGGGCTGCCAAATAAAAATTATTTCTGCGCATTTGACGGGAATAAAATATTCAGCTATTTTTACTCCCAATAGCAGTCGCGCTACCTCGTATTAATAACCTGCCAACCTTTATCATGAGTAAAATTTTGCGCATACTGCTTCTTCTAACTGTTGTTTTTTTGGCAGGGTGCAGCAAAGATGTGCCGGAAAAAAATACAAAGTCGGCCATTACGCTTGACAACCAAAGTTTAAAAGTGCCGTTGGTAAATACCAACATACCTATTGTTAGTATTTCGGTATCATCAACCTATCCTTCCTGGAGTGCATCAAATGCTATTGACAGTAATGCTGCCACCAGCTGGAGTTCGGTGCGGCATGTGAGCCCCGACGGCGTGGAGTTTGTTCAGTTTTATTTTAGCGGCGCAACTGATGTAAATTATGTGAAGCTAACCCCAAGGTATGGCACTAATAATGCAGGCTTATGCTTCCCCTTAAATTTTACAATTTATTATTATACAGGCACATCATGGGTAGCCGTAAAGTCGTTCACTAATTTTGCCAATCCTCAAAAAAACGACAGCTACAATTTGCCTGTGATCATACCGCTGCCGGTTACCGTGCATGCCAGCGGCATAAAAATAGAAGTTACCAGGCTACGCGCCGATGGCCCCAACTATTATTTACAATTTGCTGAAGTGGCCGCAGGATACGATGATGGTTTCAATCATTTTAAGTGGACCAGCAACGATAACGCCGCTAGGCAAAACCGGGTTAATAACGCCGGCTCGGGCACGTTTAACCCAAACCGCATTTTTAACTGGATACAGGATGACCGCGACCCCATTATCCGGGCTACACCCCTTACTGTTAACCCCAATATATATGCGCCAAACATAGTTTATAATGGCGGCAACTGGAATATTTATTATGGAGGCTGGGATAATACATCAGCAAAAAACGACCGGATATTTGCTACCGTAACCCAAGATGATTTTTTAACTTTTGGCAATCACACGTTAATGATTGGCAATGGCGACAGGCGCCATATAAATAACGAAACCGTACTTAAAAAGCCTGATGGCAGTTGGCTGATGTATTATACATCATTACCTCAAAACTCGGTTACCAATAAGCCCAGCTTTGCAACCTCACCCGATGGCGTTGCCTGGACGCCAAATGCAGGCTCGGGAAGTTCCTTGTTAACTATGGCCAATTATGCAGGCTGGAGCGCTGCCGATGTAAACGGGTCAAATGTGGGCTACCTGGAAAATGGTACCTATCATTTGTACTTTAACGATTTTGCAACCATGCGCAGGGCAGTTCACCATGCGGTAAGTGCCGATGGCGTTAATTTCAACTACACCGGCGATGTGCTGGCCGAAGATGTTATTGCACAGGATGTAAAAGCTTTTAGCTACAACAATACCACTTATTATTTGATGGGTATGCACCATAACGGGCAGGAATTAAGATACAGCCTAAGCAACAGCCTCACCAGTTTCCCGGCCAGCAGCTTTTTACTGGGCAATCACAATGCAGCCGATTTATATATTGTTTCGATGGGTTTTGTAACCAATAGCAACAGGTTATACGGCATTATTTACGGCGCAGGGCCTACCGGCGATTTGAGCCACAATTCGTTACACGCCAGGTGGCTTACAAAAAAAATAATTTTTATTAGCGACAGAACAAAAGCTCGCTGGGGCGATATTGAAAGAGCGCACGGGCCAAACCAGGTTGTACTTTACATGAATACCGATATGGAAACCGGCCACTTTTTTGTTTACGATACCGATGGTACCACCCTACTGTATACCAGCCCGCGGGTTACCATGCGTTCGGGCGATGTGTGGACGTATAAGCCATAGTAGGGTTGGCGGCATGTTGCTTTTTTTCTTTTTTATGTTTATTTTGAGGACGACCTTTTTACTGCCTTGCACATGAATATCATTGTAGCCTTTATTTTTGCCAAAATTGGCTCGAAGCGCGTTATTGGGGGCTTCACCAGTTTTTTGCTTTGTTTATTTTTAGCGCCGGTAGGCTGGTATCTTGTTTTATCATCAAGGCGATTAGATGACCAGGTTTTAGACGCCGCGTTGATAATTGAATTTAGCCCGTTGAAAAAGGAGGTGTAATTTGTAGCAGAAAATAGCTTCTATCCGTCCAGGTTCTCGTGGAGAGGAACCTGAACGAATGAAATGCTGTTATTTATACCGAAGCAAATAAATTTTATGCAACGCCATAAATGAGAAAAAGAGGCCTGCCAGTATAACTGAAGAACGCAGCCAATTCATCCCGCTCCATTCCGATACTGTTCTTTTAAGCAAATCAACATCGCTCAGTTGAGCAGTTTTAAACATAATGTCGTTGCGGGGATAGAAGTAGGCAAAAGTAAATACATCGGCTAAAATGTATAAAACAAGCGCAGCCCCCAAACATAGCCGGATAGAAGGAGACGTTTTCCAAAAAAGTACAAGTACCGCCAGGCCCAGCACCTGGTTCACGGGCGAAAATATCCTGAAAAAATTTCCGGGATTTACCGTCTTAAAATAGGCTCTTGTAACAGCAATGGAATGGGGAATATCAATTCCCCATGATTTCACATCAACCAGGGAAGTATACAGGTTTACAAACAGCAGCCCGCAGGCAATACTGATTGAGGCAAATAAAATTATTGTTTTCATGTTTTTTTTCTGCAAAGATGGCTGCCGGACGGGCCGCAGAATTGTATTTAACGGACATCTGTATAAATATGCCCCTTTATCTTGCTCATGTTCCGTTTGTATTCGCCGGGCGTTATTGCGGCATAAGCTTTAAAAGTTTTGATAAAATGTGATTGGTCGGCGAAATGACTTTGAAAAGCAATTTCCGTCAACGACAATTCGCCCTGGTGAATTAAATCCACTGCACGCAGGTACTTTTTATAAAGCAAAATTTCTTCGGTATTCATTCCTGTTGCATCAACGAGTTTCCTTGATAAATGCCGGGGCGAATAACATAGGGAGTTTGCCAGCGCTGTTACAGACGCATCATGTTGATTGGGTGCGTAAATAAAATTGTTCATTAATTGCTCCCTGGGTTGCCAGGCAATCAAATTTGGCCTGAGCCAGGCCAAAAAAACAGATACCCGCGCGTCGAAATCATTTTGTTCGGCAAGCTGGTGCCAAAGAGAGTTGAATGTTGAATCAAGGAGGGTTAAGTCGACTGTAATATTTAAAAATTCGCAGGCAGGTACCTTAAAAATATCTTTTATGGCCAAAGGTTGAAACTGGACACCAAAAAAAACCTGTTGTTTTGGAAGATGAAGCTGTATTGGCGTTGTGTTGAATCCACTAATAAAGCAATTTGATAAATAATGTAATTTACCGCCAAGCCGGGCCGGGATAAATGAGCTATCGCTAAAGTTGAAAATAACTTCTACTACTCCTTTGGGTATAATGTATTCCTGATGAAACTGATGGAAGGTATCAACCTGCCAAATTGCATGGATGGCATGCTTAAAACACGGCTCCTGGGGTATATAATAGCTGTAGTTCAATTTTAAGGAATTGATTATAAGGCCCGTTAAAAATTACCGCTAACGTGGGTAGTCCGGCGAAAGTATGGAATTTCAATTCCTTCGATTTTGCCGGTTATATAAAGAAACGGGTTTTTATTTTTTGGTACAAGTATCTTAGAGTAAATTGCTTATGTCGACTTGGCCTGATTTAGGCTTAAGGCATAACTGGTATCATGCTTGTATCACTAACTATATATCCACATCAGCATCCGCTTTTTTTGCTTTCTGATCAACGCGTCGACAATTTTTAGGGTATTGTTTGATATGGCAGGGCAGCCCCACCCTTCGGGCGTACCGTTGGGATATACATTGGTTTCGGAAACCTGGTCCCAGGAGTGGAATACGATTTGCCTGATCAGGGCATTATTGTTAGTGCTCTCCAGTCCGGTTAAAAAGTATTTTACATGGATACCCCATGCGCTATAGGCCCGGCCATCAATTTGGTATTTACCCAGGGCGGTACAATGGCTACCGTCACTATTGCTAAAAACGGGTTTATCCTTTGTCCACACGCCCGACCACGGGGCACTGGCACAGCCGTGGCTTACCAGGCCTGTAATCATGGTATCGTTTTTACGAAAATTCCAAACCATAAAGCGCTTAACACCCGAGTGCAGGCTCATATCTATTAAAATACAATAGCGGGTATTGTAGCCTTTTTGTTTGCAAAAAGCAAGGCTTTGTTTGGCCTTTAGCCTGGTGCGGCTAATATCAATATGCGGGGTTTCAGCATTAGCAGCTGTGGTTAATAGCAGTAACTGCAATAGTGCAAGGAATTTAAGACAAGGTTTCACCGGTGATTAATAAATATTGTGATGATGTGAAACGTTTGAAAGATGCGATTAGTATTAAGTGGTGCTGGTAATATTTTACCCCTTAGAGAAGAGTCTGAGGGGAGGATGCTTATTGTATCGAAATAGTTTATTGTCTGGTATGCGGCCCCAGGTACTTTTTTTAAAAAAGCATCTGGTTAACCAAGACGATAAGCAGTTTTATTAATGGACCAGATCCAAAAAATAGGGGGCACACACTGTAGCCCATCAAACAGCAGTTATCAGCGCTGCTCCGGCGTCGTCGATATGCACAAGGCAATCGGCAACAGAAATATGGTGTTTAAATTTGTTGATGGGCTCAATCCAATCGCGGGAGGTAAAAACAGGGGCCAGGATGTTTACAGATTCTACCAGTATCTCTTCGCCATCCAGCACCAGCCGCCAGCATTTGTTTTGACCATCGCTTTCGGTATTAAAACGGATTTGGGCAAGGTTAACTTGTATGTTCATTATTAATTTGGGGTATTTCAGATGCTAATGGCCTAAAAACGTCCGGATTTTGTGAATATTATAGAGTGGATTGCTTGTTGCGTAATTGTTACAAAATGAAAGGGTAGCCGAGAGCGTCAAAAAATATGTTTTTTTACGGGCTTTAAACGCAGGCTGTTTTAATTGTTTGCATTTTACAACCCGGGGGCATATCAATTATCAAAGATTTATCAATAAGTTTGTTTAAAGGTTAATTCTGGGGCAGAAAGCGAAAATTATTAATTGAAACAAATGAAACCTTTATTTTAGCTGATGCGTACAAACCAAAAATGAATAAATTATGGATATTGTTATAGTACTCGGGATCATACTATTGAGTTTGGGTATTTTATTAATAGCGGCTATTCTGTTTTTTAGCGGCGTAAAATATATTCAACGACGGTATTATCCTACCTGGAAGTTTCCAGATTACATTAGTGTGGGATATGCCGAATACTTGTACAGAAAGTATATAAAACGAAGTAAATCTTAACTTTCGGAATTTACCCGCTTTCGCTATGGCGGAGCTGGAAATTAATAGATATGATATAGTGATAAACTATCCGCCCCCCGCCGGTATATAATACCAAAGTGAGGGGCGATTTTTTTATTAATTATTGTTACTACTACTGCCTTCCTTCAAATCATCATTGTTAATTGTCTTTTTGGGTTTCTTAGGCTTTTCGGCCGACAGGCCACCAAACTTATAAGTAAATGTTAGTTCGAAACTTCGGTTGTGCATAATGTTTACAGCGTTCTGATTGATATTGCCCGAATTAACAACTGTTGGTATCCTGAAACCATTAGTCAGGAAGTTATCTGCACCAATGCCGATGCTGCCTTTTTTATTGGCAAATTTCCGGTTAAAGCTTAAGTTGTACACCCCGAAACTGCCTTGGTAACCCTGTAGCTGTATTTGGCGCGAGCGGCGAAAGGCAAATGCCTGTACCGAGTACTTGTCTGACAGGTCATAGCTGCCAAATATGCGGTAGTTGGCCACCCAGCCATGATTTGATGCGCGGAAAAGCGGGTCGGGGTCCTGGTTGTCCAAATCTAAATAGTACATATCAAGGCCGCCGTTGAGACTTAGTTTGCTGGTGAGCGTAAGGTTGGCCGATAAGCTCATGCCATAGGCATTTTGCTTGCCAAGATTTTGATAGCTTGTTTTTATGGTATCGCCGCTGCTTGACCGGATGGTTTGGATAGCATCATTAGTATTGCGCATAAAAGCCGAAATATTGAAATGGTTGCTCTTGATATTGGTGCTGTAAGCCAGTTCAAAATTATTGGTAAACTCGGGCTGTAGGCCGGGGTTACCACTGGTTATATTTAAGGCATTGGATGCCTGTATATTGGGGTTTAAAAACTCGATAGATGGGCGCTGGATGCGGCGGTTGTAACCCAGTTTAATCATATCGCCGTTATCAAACTTTTTGCTGATGTTAAGGCTGGGTACCAGAATGCCATAATCGGGGATGCTGACTGCCTGCCCGCTCTGAAAATCGGCGCTGATAGACGTGTACTCGTACCGGGTACCCGCTTTAATGGTGTAATTTTTAAAGGGGTTAAAAGTAAATGATACATAGCCTGATGCCACATTTTGCTTGTAGTTGAACGCATTTGACAGGCTGGCCGATGATAACGGCTGATAGTTAAGCGAACCATCGGCAGCCGATAGGTAGGTGTAGCTACTGGTTACTGTTCTTACAATATCTTTAGCGCCAAATTCAAGCAGCTGGTTTTTGGCAAGCGGCGTTTGGTAATCGGCCTCAAGCGTAAGTTCTTTATTAACGCTGTTGTTATTGTTTTTTAATCCACCCGTTGATGCGCCATCGGTTTGATCAAGAAAAATGCTTTCAAAGTTGTTGTGGCGGTTATTCTGGCTGTACTCCGTCAGAAAACTGAACTCACGGTCGGGCCTTTTGCCGGTGAGCGTGTAAGTTAGGGTAGCATCAACCGAGTTGGAGTTGTTGGTGATATTGTTTTTTTGCAGCGACGAACCGGTAAGCACATCATTCAGGTAGCTGTTGGTTAAAAAGTTGTCCTGAACGGTAGGGTGGTTGTTGGCGCCAAACACTACCCCCAGGCTAAGCGAGTTATGCGCGCTGATATCATAATCTAATCCGGCATTATACCGGGCAAACAAATATTTGTTGTGTGTATTGGCCGATTGTGTGGTTTGTAAGGCATCGCCGTTAGTAAGGCTGGTTACTGTTTGGCTATTGTTAAACTCGCCGGGGATATTGTAGCCTGTACGCCCAAAGCCACCTAATGAAAAGGTAAGCTTGCCGGTTTTGTAGCCGCCGTTAAGGCCCAGATCGGCGCCGCGTGTTCCCGCTGCTGCATTCAGGTTAAGTGTAAGGCCCTGCAATGTATTTTGTTTCAGGATGATGTTGATGATTCCGCCAGATCCTTCGGCATCGTATTTGGCCGATGGAGAAGTGATCACTTCCACGCTTTTAATCAAATCGGCTGGGATTTGTTTTAAAGCGTCGGACACGCTGGCCGATGCCATGGCCGAGGGTTTGCCGTTAATGAGCACTTTAATGTTTGAGCTGCCGCGCACGCTCACATTACCGTCAAGGTCAACAGATACCATGGGCACTCGTTTCATTACGTCTGTGGCATCGCCGCCGCGGGCTGTCAGGTCGTTTTCGGCGTTATATACAGTGCGGTCTATTTTTTCTTCAATCAATGCTTTTTTACCGGTAACCTGTACTTCTTTCAGCAATTTACTATCGGGGCTAAGTAAAATGCGGCCCAGTTTAAGCATGCCGCCCTCAACTTTAATATTGGCGATGGTTTTATTGGCATAGCCCATAAAGTTTATCCTTAGGCGGTAAGTGCCTGCTGGCAATTTATCAATGGTGAATTTGCCATCGGTGGCTGTTACGGTGCCGTTTACAACCTTGTTACTTGCCTGGTCAAAAACAGATACGGTAGCATAATCTACCGGTTTTTGGCTCACCGAATCGATAACAGTACCGGTAATTCCGGTGCCCGCATCGGTAATTATATTAGCGGCCTTTACCATAGTGAATGGTAAAAGGAACAATAGCAGGAATTGTAATTTTAGTTTCATACCCCAAATAAAAACCAATGGGGCCGTTTGCTAAAACGCAATAGACAGGCGTAAAGAAATAATCGACCGGAAGACAAATCAACATGACGGAGGGCTGCTTAGGTATAGCTGGTAGCGCTTCATCGGCACAAACAGGCCCTTGGTCGATAGATATACGGGGTTAATGGTTGGTAGGGGGGAAACCATGCCTCTGCCATTACCAACTATGTTATTTCGCCCCCCTGCTGTTGCTGGTAAAGCTTTTATCATCAGCCGATGGGCCGTAAACAGATGGCACGGCAATATCATTTAGCCTCATGTAAACGGTAAGCTGCCCGCGATGATGTACCATATGGTTAATGCTTGATCCTATTTGCTCGTCTTTGGTTGATGCAAACAGTATTTGCCCGTTTGCTTTTAAATAAAAAGGTTCGGCCAAAGCACCTTCGGTAATACCAAGCAGGGCTTCTTTGGCATCGGCTACATTGGTTTTAAAATGATTTACCATATCCTGCGTGGTTTTGGCCTCTATGTGCTTAAAGGTGGCAAAATCAATTTCGGCATGCCTAATGATGTGGGCTATCCATAACGGAATTTCGGCAACAAGCAAGGTAAGGTAGCCCATCTCCATTGATTTTGGGTGCGGTTTATAACCAAACACTTCCGGCGGTATACGTTCCAGGCATTTCAGGGTCGATGGCACCTCGGCCTCCAGTTCTTTCACAAACTCCTGTGCTAACAATTTGTCGTTCATGGTATTTTTTTGTTTTAAAGGTTAACAAAGCTGTTTAAAAAAGGTTGTCAGTAAGTTAATGTTTGGGAGTGCAACTATCTTTGGCTATGAAAAAAATCCTTTACATATTTTTGTGCCATGAGTTACATTACGGGTTCTGCGAAACTGGAAGAAAACATTACTATTAATGATTACCTCCAATACCCCATTTGGATAAATACTTTTAATGAGGACGGCATCCACGACCAGGAATGTTATCAGCGCCCGGTTACCAGCACCACCAATATTACTGCCAATATGGTTGATCCTTTTATCCTTTTAAAAATAAAAGATACCGCTTACTATGCTGCTGCTCAATACTATTTCCCTACCCCAATATTAACCAGAATAGCAGTATGGGTTGCGAATGGCTGGGCTGTTGTTGAGGATATCTCTGAATTGCAGGTTCCTATCCTGTTAGTTGCTGTACCAATGATTGATGGGGTAGCAGACGTTACATTCGAGGTTAATGTTGAATTGGATTATGGTGTTCGGGTTTGATTAGTTAGTGTAAGGTTTTTAGGTGCCGCTAAATTTATTTTTTAAATCTAAAAGGGCTTTTGTTGGCTTAAAAGGGTAACTGTTTTCAGAAAACCGCCCCTGGTCAATCGTTCGCCGAATTGATTTTAGCGATTGATATTCTGCAGTGGTCCACAAACTTTTAAACCAAATACTTTTTATAGCAAATAAAGCCACGCATTCCTCAACCCAACTTCCATTCAACCATGGATTGGCGTCATCGATACGTGTGATTAAAGTGTTAACCCGCACTTTAATCAATTGCTGCATTTGATCGTTTAATCCACCAATTTCATCTGATGCCAATATTTCAAGCCCCAGTTGCTTAAACGCAACTGCCCACGGAATTGATTTTTTTCTCGAGTAGCGTGTGATTTGCCCCGACCAACCATCACTGCTGGAGCTTATTTTTAAATGATTTACCAAATATATTTTTAGTTGTTCGGTAAAATCGCATTCTCCATTTAGCCCAAATTCGTACCCGTGAATAAAACTTACAATATTGTTTTCGTCGGCAGTTGTTATATACATCCCGGTTCTGAGTATAAAGTTCAACAAGTTAAGTTTATCGCGATTTGTAAGCATTGCAATAGTTAATGCAGGTTATCAAGGTTAACACAGTAACGTAAATTCTCAAGGAGGTCTTTTTTCGAGTCTCATTTATTCTTTTGGGTATCGACATAAGGTTTCTGTGCAAAAAGTTACTGCTTGAAAAAAACTTGTGATAGGCATTAATTGGAATAGGTTTTTCATTTAAACGAATAGGGTCTGATTTCCTAAAGATATCTAAAACAATCAATAAAACCGAGTTCTCCTCGCCAACCACCCTTCCCGTTAGCGATAGGCGCGGATACCGGCCCCGCGCCTAATGCCCGTGCAGTATGAGCAGATAGCGCGGGCCGCAGGCAACGGCATGGAAAAAATCAAGTTGCTCTTAAAATCCGCCCCTCCCTGTTGCCACAATTCTTGTGTTTTAAAGCTTTTAATGTTTGAATAAATATATTTATTACATTAATAGCATGCTTTAAAAACACTTTAATATTAAAAGCTGTAAATACATATATTGGCGCCTATAAATATTTATTGTAACCAATAATGTATTTAAACGTTTAATTTAATAAATAATTTAACGCGAAGCTAATGCGGCATGGTGCTTTACGGATAGCCCTTATTTATATCATTATCAGTTTGCTCTGGATCACTTTTAGTGATCGTTTGCTGTTTTATCTGGAGCATAATTTTACCGGTGAGCAGTTTTTACTCATTAGCAGTGCCAAGGGGTATTTTTTTGTTATTGGCAGCGGGTTCTTTTTGTATTACCTGATAAAAAAGAACGACGCAAAGCTCAAGCAAAGCGAAACCCAGTACCGCAATATGTACCAGAGCAACCCGGTGCCTATGTGGATATATGACGATACATTGAACATTGTTTCGGTTAATGATGCCGCTGTTAGCACTTATGGTTATAGCCACGACGAGTTTTTAACAAAAAGTATTCTGGATATCCGCCCGGCCGAGGATGCAGAAAAGTTAATTGAGGCTGCCGAACGTTTGTCAGCCAGCCTGAATTTGAATGGTAACTGGCGGCATATTAAAAAAGATGGCAGCATTATTCATGTCAGCGTTACATCGCATAAAATAATTTTTAATAATAGCCCAAATGTGATGGTAATGGTTCGGGATATGACCGAACAGCTATTATTTGAGCAACGGTTAGAGAAAATAAACCAGGATATTTTCAATAAAAAACAAAACTTAAGAGAAACGCAACTGATATCAAAGGTAGGCGGCTGGGAATATTTTCCGGATACCCGTAAGTTGCTATGGTCTGATGAGTTGTACACGCTTACGGGTATTAACCCGGATGATGGGCGGGAACCCTTTGATATTTACCTGGAACATATTTTCCCGGAGGACAGGCCAATGATGATTGCCGGCCTTAATGATTTAATGACCAATGGTAAAACCCTTGATGTAACCCACCGCACTAAAGTGCTCGACGGCGAAACCCGGTACATGCGGCAGTTGGCCCGTTTAGAAACCGTGCCGGGCATGCCTCTGAAAGTAATTGGTTCGATGCAGGACATTACCGAGCTTAAGCAACTGGAGGTTGAAAAAAACAGGCATTTAAGCAACCTTGAAAATACCTTGAACAGTATTAGTGATGCTTTTTTTGCATTGGACTATAACATGTGCATTACCCGCATTAACCAGGCTTTTGAAGATATTGTTGGCGGGAGATTTGCTAAAATTGTTGGCGAAAGTATTTTTACGCTTTTCCCTAAAGAGCGAAACCGCATGTACCCTTATTATCAAAAGGCACTGGAAGAGCGGGTAATTGTGAGGATGGAAGATTATTCGCTGGTACTAAATAAATGGATAAGGCTGGCGGCTTACCCAACCGACGATGGCGTTGCGGTTTATTTTTCGGATATAACCGAAAATAAACTAAAGGATATTAAGCTAAAGGAAGCGGTAGAACGGTACGAACTGCTGGCACAGGCCACCAAAGATGTAATTTATGATTTAAATATACCCACAGATACCATTGTTTATAACGCCAGTTTAACCCAATTGGTCGATGTTGCTTATGACCAGATAGTTTATAACCTGGCATGGTGGCGCCAGCTCATCCATCCTGATGATGTTGTGGAAGTAGTAGCCAGCCAGCAAAAAATTAAAATCGAAGGTAAAACAAACTGGGCCTGCGAGTACCGCATAAATTGCGGCAATGGCGTGTATAAGTATATTATGGACCAAGGCTATTTTATTTATAACGAACAAAAGGAGCCCATAAGGCTGATAGGGGTTATTAAAGACATCAACGATTTAAAACAATCTATCCAGGAAAATAAGCGGCAGAACGAATTTTTAAAAGAAATAGCATGGCTAAGCTCGCATGAGATAAGGCGGCCGGTTGCCACCATGCTGGGCCTCATGTACCTGGCAGATATGGCCGACAGCGCCGAAGATAAGGAGGAGATATTTGCATTGCTTAAAATTACCCTCAACGAGATGGATAGCATTGTTCATCAAATCCACAGCAAGATTGATGACGCCGTGGATTTATCATGATTGGGGCCCAACAACAGTGCAATAAAAAATCCCCCTGGCAATTAAGCCATTGGGGGATTCAATCAATGTAACCTATAACAAAATTCTTGTACTACCAGAACTTGGCATAAAGCATGGTAAGCAATAACAGCGTTACTATAATTAATGCCAGGGTTTGTTTATCAACCTTAAACATTGCACGCGGAATATCAAAAGCTTTAGGGTTTATTTTAGGTCCGGCCAGGCTGATGGCCACCATTACAATAATGGTAAACATAAACGATAATCCCATACAGATCAGGAATGGAATTTCCCAGCCACCTTTGCCATTAGGGAAGGCCGTGTACAGGAAGGTTTCGTGACCAAATAAAGCCGGTGCATAGTTATTAAACAGTACCGACATAGCAAAGCCTGTAAGTATCCCCGCAATAGCTGCCGCGCCTGTAGTACGTTTCCAAAAGAAACCTAAAATGAATATGGCGAAGATTCCCGGGCTGATAAAGCCGGTGTATTTTTGGATAAAGGTAAAGCCCCCTTCGCCGCCAATACCTAAAAGATCTTTCCAGGTAAGGATGATGGAGAATACAAGCGCCGCCAAAATTGTTAGCTTGCCCACCCAAACCATCTTTTTCTCGTCGGCATCCTTCACCATGTGCTTTTTGTAAATATCCAGCGTAAAAATGGTAGATATACTGTTGGCTTTACCTGCCAGTGAAGCCACAATAGCCGCGGTAAGCGCTGCTACCGAAAGCCCTTTAAGCCCGGTAGGCAAAAAGCCCAGGATAGCCGAGTAAGCATTATCCGAATTGAAATGCCCGCCCGATGCCATCTCATGTTGCAAGCCGCCATTTTTGTATAATACATAAGCTGCAATACCTGGTATTACTACTATTATAGGCATGGCCAGTTTCATCAACCCGGCAAACAGGATGCCCGTACGCGCGGTTTTTAAATCGGCACCTAAAGCACGTTGGGTAATGTATTGGTTACAACCCCAATAGTTAAGGTTCACAATCCATTGGCCTGCAAAATACATGGCTATGCCCGGCAGCGCCAGGTATTTGGTAATTTCGGCTTGTGGGGCGTCTATTTTTGGTTTAGCCATCATCATTTTAAAGTGTTCGGGCGAGTCCTTAAACATCATTTTTAAACCGGCTATAGCATCTTTGCCTAAACCAAAATGCTCACTTACCAGCGTTAAAGCTATGTAAGTAGTAGCCAGGCCGCCTATTACAAGCACCAATACCTGTATTACATCGGTAAAGCCAATTACCTTCATACCGCCAAGGGTAATGAATAAGGCAAACACGGCCAATGCAATGATGATGTTGTGCATCGAACTGATGTCGCCGCCTATCAGGTTATTAATGGCCAGCGCGCCCAGGTATAATATACTGGTAAGGTTAACAAACACGTATAAAAACAGCCAGAAAATGGCCATAATAAAGCTCACCGTTTCGTTGTACCGGGTATGCAAAAACTGCGGCATAGTGAAAATTTTGTTTTTCAGGTATACCGGGATAAACCACACGGCCACTATAATAAGCGCGATAGCCGCCACCCACTCGTAAGCCGCCACAGCTAAACCCACTGCAAAACCTTGTCCGCTGGTGCCAATAAACTGCTCGGCGGATATGTTAGACGCAATAAGCGATGCCCCGATGGCCCACCAGGTAAGCGACCCCTCGGCCAAAAAGAAATCATGACTCGCCGATATACTGGCCTTTTTTTTGCGGCTGTACACCCAGTAACCATAACTGGATACCACAATAAAATAGATCACGAATATGACGTAATCAATGGTTGAAAATTTGTTCATAAATTGGGTTTAAATTAGTTTTATTGTATTCGTTCTCTCTTTTGCTGTTATTTAAAAACACACAACCGGAATCCCATCGTAGGTTGTGTGTTTAATTGCATTTAATTTATTAAAACACTTGTCATTGCTAAAATACTTGTCATTGCGAGCGTAGCGCGGCAACCTTGTCGCATGCACAGCGGATTTGCACAGTTCGCGATAGCCGCGCTACGTTCGCAATAGCATAGTTTTATGTATTCCTTCGTTATCCACCAATCCTCAAAAGTCTTAACTCTTGATTCTAATCTCTTGACTCTTTCCCCGGCGTTGCCTTTGGCCCGGGCTATCCGCTCATACTACACAGGCCTTAATCGCGGGCCGGTATCCGCTGCTATCCCTAACGCATTTGTCTGAATCAGAATTTTCAGAATTTAAGAATTAACAGAATTCCTCGTTTTATGCAAATTCTTAAATAATCCGTCATTGCGAGGTACGAAGCGATCCCCGACATGCTAAGTCCCACATAGTTCGGGATTGCTTCGTACCTCGCAATGACGGGTTGATATCATGCAAATCAAAAGTCTCCCCCTTCAGGGGGAGATTTAGAGGGGGCTTCGGCTTCTATTTATAAGCTACCTCGTTCCACAAAATCTCATTTCTGAACTGTGGAATAGTTGTGTCCTTGCCAATTCTTAAAAACTCAATGCCGGCCATATCAGCAAAATCCTGCATATGCTCGGCAGTTAAATTCTGGCTGTAAGCGGTATGGTGTGCGCCTCCGCCGTAAATCCAGGCTGCACAGCCGGTTTTCATGTCGGGTAGTGGTTTCCAAAGTACCCGGGCTACAGGCAAGTTTGGCAGGTCTTCAACGGGTTCAACGGCTTCAACCTCATTCACCAGCAGGCGGAAACGGTTGCCCATATCCACAATTGAAGCATTAAGCGCTGCACCGCCGGCCACGTTAAATACCAAACGCGCAGGATCGGCCTTACCACCAATGCCCAATGGGTGAACTTCTAAGGCTGCCTGGCCGTTTGCTAATGATGCGTCAACCTCCAGCATATGCGACCCTAATACCAAGGCGTTGTTAGGGTCAAAATGGTAGGTATAATCTTCCATGAAAGCGTTGCCGCCTGGCAGGCCGGCACCCATCACTTTAAATGCGCGTACCAGGGCAGCGGTTTTCCAGTCGCCTTCGCCGGCAAAGCCAAAGCCATCGGCCATCAGGCGCTGGGCGGCAATACCTGGCAACTGGATCATGCCATGCAGGTCTTCAAACGTATCCGAGAAGCCTTTAAAGCCACCGTCAACCAAAAATTTGCGTAAGCCTAACTCAATTTTAGCAGCATCATATACCGACTGATGTTTAGCGCCGCCTTTCTTAAGGTCGTCGGCCATGGTGTAGGTGGCCTCATATTCCTCTATCAGTTCGCTAACCGATTCTTCGCTTACCGCGTTAATCACGGCTACAAGGTCGCCAACACCGTAGGTATTTACCGAGAAACCGAATTTCAATTCAGCCTCTACTTTGTCGCCGTCGGTAACGGCCACAAAACGCATGTTATCGCCAAAGCGTACAAATTTGGCGCCTTGCCAGTCGTACCAGCCGGCAGCGGCGCGGGTCCAGGTTTCAATCTGGGCCAAAGCCTCAGGATCCTGCCAATGGCCAACAACCACCTTACGGTTCATGCGCATACGCGATACCATGAAGCCAAACTCGCGGTCGCCATGGGCGCTTTGGTTCAGGTTCATGAAATCCATATCTATCGAACTCCATGGAATATCGCGGTTATATTGGGTATGCAGGTGCAGCATCGGTTTTTTAAGGATGCTTAACCCGCGGATCCACATTTTAGCCGGGCTAAATGTATGCATCCAGGTAATGATACCGATACAGTTTTCGGCCACATTAGCAGCCTGCAGGGTTTCATAAATTTCTTCGGTCGATTTTACCACAGGTTTGTAAACCACACGAACGGGGATGTTGCCGGTAGCGTCAATGCCAGCGGCTATTTCCTGCGAATGTTCGGCAACTTTTTTCAGCGTTTCTTCCCCATATAAGTTTTGGCTTCCTGTAATAAACCAAACTTCAAATTTTTTAAGATCGATCATTTTATAATTAGTGATTTATTGAATTAATGAATTATTGAGTTAGTGAATTATTAAAATTAGTGATTGAAGTAACTATTGAATTGGAAATTAAAATCGCGATACATGCTTGTTAATGGTTTTTATATTCAATAATTCAGTCAATCAATAATTCAATAATTATCATTTTGCCGGCGATAGTTTTAATAACGCTGCGCCGTGCAGGTTAATGTTTTGCTGGTAAGTTTTATTAAACTGGCCAACATCTTGTTTTTTCCACAGGTCGCGCACTTTTACTTTGCCTTTAAGGCCCAGCGCAGCAAAATCAACAGCAACGTCTTTATTTACATCGCCAATGTTAAACAGGGCTACATAAATATCTTTGCTGCCGGGTATCTGCGAGTACCAAACCATGCCACCATCTTTTTTGTACAGTTGTTTGGGTTTGGCCCCTTTTTGGTTGGCCGCCAAAACCTCATCGTTGGTAAATAGCTTTAGCTCAAATTCACGGTTCTCGGGCATGTTACCGCCAATCATCAATGGCGAGCGGAAAATGCTCCAGAACGTCATGTGGGTAATTTCTTCATCTTCGGTAAAGCGGCTGTAACGCTCCTGCCCAACCGGGCCGCGTTTGCTTAGCTTGCCAATCTGTATCATATCGCAATCGGGCCAATGACCGGGGCCACTTACGCCTTCCCAGCTTTTGGCATAATCAAACATGTGCAATATCTCTTTCCAGTTATCCCAAAAATCATCGGCCATGCGCCACATATTGGCATACTTAACTGCATGGGGCGCTTGTGCTACAGGTGTTTCGCCCGGCGAGAGGCTTAATACTATAGGTCTGCCACAATTTTGAATGGCTTTTTGGTAGCCTTCCACCTCGGCATTACTATATGGACGCGATAAATCATCTACCTTAATAAAATCTATACCCCATGAGGCATAAAGTTCCAGTAGCGAATTCAGGTATTCCTGCGCACCGGGCTTTTTCATATCCAGGCCATACATGTGGTTCATCCAGGGGCATTTGCTGTTGGTATCGGCCACCATATCGGCAGTTATACCGTTGGTGCCCTTAACGGGTGATTTTGACCAGTATGCTTGCCTTGGGATACCACGCATTACGTGGATACCGAATTTTAATCCTTTGGCGTGTACATAATCGCTTAAGGGCTTAAAGCCATTGCCGCCGAACGCCGAAGGGAATTTGGTAGGTTGTGGAGTTAAACGACCCCATTTGTCCATAGTAAGCCAGGGCACGTAGGAGCCATCCTGCAAGCGCAATTGAAAAGGATTACCGATGTTGCTGCCCGGAGGGTTATCGTACGACCATAAAAAATCGACCACAATGTACTCCCAGCCATGTTGCTTCAGGTTTTGGGCCATATAATCGGTATTGGCCTTTACTTCATCCTCATGCACGGCCGAGCCGAAGCAGTTATAGCTGTTCCAGCCCATAGGCGGCGTAGCAGCAACCGTTTGTGCCGATGATGTTTTTGCTCCCAGTAGACCAGCCGCAAGGATAATGAGGTAGCGTAGTGATTTCATAATTATTGGCCGTAGTATGAGTTTGGTCCGTGTTTGCGTTCAAAATGTTTTTTGATGAGCGAATCCTTCAAACGCGGGGCCTGGTTATTAATTTGTTCGGTTAAGTAGGCCATTTGGGCAACTGCCTCTAAAACGGCGCTGTTGTAAACCGCCTTGTGCGCTGTTTTGCCCCAGGTAAATGGGGCATGGTTGCCTACTAAAACCATTTCAACTTCGTTATAATCTAATCCACCGGCTGTAAAATGATCCATGATCTGGAAACCTGTTTGGTATTCATAGTCGCCTTCAATCATTGCATCGCTCATGGGCGGCGCGCAAGGGATATCGGCCGTTAGGTGGTCGGCATGTGTGGTGCCGAAGATAGGAATGTCGCGCTGCGATTGCGCCCAGGCAGTACCATAAGTAGAGTGCGTATGCACAATACCCCCAATGTTTGGCCAGTGTTTATACAGTACCGCATGTGTTTTGGTATCTGACGATGGGCGCAGATCGCCCTCTACTGTAACCCCATCAAAATCAACGATCACCATTTTCTCGGGCGACAGATCTTCGTAAGGTACACCACTTGGTTTTATAGCAAAAACGCCCAACTCTCTATCCACAGCGCTTACGTTGCCAAAGGTAAAAAGTACCAGGCCCAATTTGGGCAGCTGCATATTAGCGTCATAGGCAGCTTGTTTTATGTGTTGATACTTACTCATGCCAAAACAGAATTATCTTTAACATCCTGGGTTGCTTTTGCCACTATTTGCTGCGCTATAAAACTGCCTAAGGTTTTGTATTTGTTGTAACGGGCCAGGTACAAGGCCTCTTTTTCTTTATTAGGATAATACTCCACATCAAACCCGCGACCCATACCCTGCATGGCATCTTCAACCGTTGGATAAATGCCGGCAACAACAGCTGCAAACATGGCCGCGCCCAGGGCACAGGTATGCTTAAACTGGTGAATGCGGATAGGCATCCCTAAAACATCGGCCATCATCTGCATTACAAATGGCGACTTTTTGGCCACGCCGCCAATCCCTATAATACCTTTAACCGGAATACCCTCGCTAATAAAACGCTCAACAATGCTTTTAGCCCCAAAACAGGTAGCCTCGGCCAATGAGCGGAATACGCGCGGCGCATCGCTGCCTAAGCCTAAACCGGTTATAGCACCTTTTAATTCCTGGTTGGCATCCGGTGTGCGGCGGCCGTTAAACCAATCGATAGACAGTTCATTATCAAAATCCAAAGGCAATAAATCGGCCTGGCGGCTTAGTTCAGGGATGATTAGCTCGGCCATTTCGGCTTTTAAAGCCTCGGCGGTGGCTGTATCAATAATGGCTGATTGCGATAACAGGTTATTTAAAGGCCATAAAAGCACGTTTTTAAACCAGGCATAAGTATCCCCAAAGGCCGACTGGCCGGCTTCTAAACCTGTCATGCCCGGTATAACCGAGCCGTTTACCTGCCCGCAAATACCAGCTACCAGTTTGCCTTCAACCTCAACAGATGGTGCAACCAAAATATCGCAGGTTGATGTACCCATTACTTTACTTAAGTGGTATGGCTCAATCTGGCCGCCTACCGCGCCCATGTGTGCATCAAAGGCGCCTGTACCTACAATAACATCGGTTGATAAGCCTAATCTTTCGGCCCATTCTGCACTCAGGGTTCCTGCAGCTTCATCGGCGGTGTAGGTATCTTTAAATAACTTATCGGTAATACCCGTCAATAACGGATCAAGCGACGAGAAAAATTCGTCCGGCGGCAAGCCGCCAAATTCTTCGGCCCATAAGGCTTTGTGACCGGCAGAGCAACGACCGCGTTTAATTTCTTTAACATCGGTACCGCCTGTTAACAGGAACGGGATCCAATCGCAATGCTCTACCCAGGAGTGCAGGGTTTGGTGTACCTGGGCATCAACCCTTACAATATGCAGCAATTTGGCCCAAAACCACTCGGAGGAGTAGATGCCGCCTACATATTTTAAATAATTGGTATCAAATTTTGTGGCATGTTCATTGATCTGGGCAGCTTCCAATACCGAGGTATGATCCTTCCATAAGATGAACATGGCATTAGGGTTTTGCTCAAAACCGGGCGTTAATGCTAATGGCGTACCTGTTTTATCAACAGCAATAGGGGTTGATCCCGTAGTATCTACCGATAAGCCTTTTACCGCTTTGGCTACTTCGGCGCCTCCTGCCTTTGCAATACAATCTTTTATAGTAGTTTCTAATCCTTCTATATAGTCAAGGGGGTGTTGCCTGAACTGGTTTTCGGCCGGTTTGCAAAATAAACCCTGCTGCCAGCGCGGGTAATTGAATACGGATGAGGCTATTTCTTCGCCGTTGTGTGCGTTGATTAACACGGAGCGAACGGAGTCGGACCCATAGTCCACTCCAATCACAAATTGGTCTTCTCTCATATTGGTTAAATAATTCGTGTTGAAGTAACACTTATTTTTTTACAATAAAAAATTTTTATTCAAAAACATTTTAATTGTTACTAAAACAGAGGCTTTAAACCTTAGTTTGATAGGGTATCCGGGTTGGGGATAAAATTCATAAATGCCTGAAATTTAGCATAATAGTTTTGCATGTTCAATTGGTAATAGTATGCGCCGCGTTTTGAGCCGGCTTTGTCTTTATCATTTAGTTTAATGAGTAAACCTGTGGCCAAAACGCGTTTGCTAAAATTCCGTTTGTCAATCTGGGTGTTAAAAACACTCTCGTAAAGGGTTTGCAATTGCGGAATTGTAAACCTGGCCGGTAAAAGTTCAAACAAAATAGGGTGCATGGCGGCTTTGTACCTGATGCGTTTTTTTGCAGTCTCTACCATTTCCTGCTGGTCGAAAATGAGTTTGGGTACACGTTTTAGCGGGAACCAATCGGCATGGTAATCTTTACTTAGCTGTATTTCGTATTTGTTGATATCTATTAAGGCAAAGTAAGTAATTGATACGGTGCGTTCAATAGGATCGCGTTTTGTGTTGCCAAATGTGTGTAATTGCTCTAAATAAACACCTTCAAGGCCGGTAAGTTGTTTTAAAATGCGGTTGGCCGCCTGGTCAAGGCTCTCGGCAACCTGTACAAAACCGCCCATCAAACTCCAGTTCCCTTTCTCGGGTTCGAAGCCCCTTTTAATCAGCAAAATTTTTAAAGTATCGCCATCAAATCCAAATATAATGCAGTCAACTGCCAGTAAAAGTCGCGTTTGTTTCGAATATTTTTGCATGTGGAGGGGTAAAAAAAGCGCCAAATGTAATTTTTTGACCGCTCAAAAAGTAAAATATAATGCCATTTTACTGGCAAAACAGCTTTAAAATTGATTTGGCGGGCTTTATTGGTGTTTGGCTTACACCAATAAAAGTAAAAATATTTTAATTGTTTTTTTCACAATTAAATAAATTTTATTCTACCTTAGATTTTAATTAGGGCGGCCAATTGCCCCGATCACAAAACCAAACACCAAATTATAACCAGTTAAACCGTTAAAAAAACTTCAAAAAAGGTTAAAAAAGCGGCAAAAAACTTCAGGAATTATGCAAAAAGTATACAAAAAACAGTACTTATTTTATAGCATGGCGTTATCGCTATTAGTTGGTTGCAGCGGCCCTGCCGAAAAGAAGCCTGCCACCGATTCCACATCAACAGTAGCCGCCGCGGCACCCGATGCCAAAAACTTTGAGGCTACCATAAATGGCAAGCCTGTTAAACTTTACACATTAAAAAACAGCAAAGGCGCCAGCGTAGCCATCACCAATTATGGCGGCCGCGTTGTAAGCCTGCTGGTACCCGATAATAAAGGAGCTTTAACGGATGTGGTTTTAGGATATGATAGCGTAAAAACTTACCAAAAGCCAAAAGAACCATTTTTTGGCGCTATTATAGGCCGCTACGGTAACCGCATTGGCAAAGGAAAATTTAACCTGGACGGCAAAGCATACCAGCTGGATATAAACGATGGTGTAAATACCCTGCATGGTGGCTTTAAAGGTTTTTACGCGCAGGTATTTGAAGCCGCGCAACCCAATGACAGTACCCTTAACCTTACCTATGTATCTAACGACGGCGAAGGTGGCTACCCCGGTACGCTTACCAGCAAAGTAACTTATACCCTAACTGCTGATAACGCGCTGAAAATAGAGTATACCGCAACTACTGATAAAACTACCATAGTAAACCTTACCAACCATGCCTATTTTAACCTGAACGGCGCGGGCGACTCTACTATATTAGATAACGTAGTAAAAATTGATGCCGACAACATAACGCCGGTTGATACCACACTGATCCCGACAGGGAAATTACAGCCGGTAAAAGGCACACCTTTTGATTTTACCACCGCAAAAGCCATTGGTGCCAATATTAACGATAAAGACGACCAACTGAAAAACGGTAAAGGGTACGACCATAACTTCGCGTTGAATAAGCATGACATCAGTAAATCGATAGCTACGGTAAGCAGCCCTAAAACAGGTATTGTGATGGACATATATACCGATGAGCCGGGCCTGCAGTTTTATAGCGGTAACTTTTTAACCGGTGCAACCAAAGATGGTAAAGACGGTAAAGCATACCCACACCGTTCGGCATTTTGTATGGAGACGCAGCATTTTCCTGATGCGCCAAACCAGCCTGCGTTTGCATCAACCTTGTTAAAGCCGGGGCAAACTTATCATACCACAACCATCTACAAATTCAGCAATAAATAGGATTGTTTAAGCTAATTGGTGTTACCGTTTGATGATTATTATCCCGAATTGAGATGTTGGATACCGAAATAAAATATCTGCTAAATGATATTGCTTTAAATAACAACAGGGCATCCTTTAAAAGGGTGTACCTGTTTTATTACAGCAAATTATTTTGGTTTGCTAAATCGTTTGTAAAAACCGATGAGGCCGCCGAGGAGATCATAGACGATGTGTTTTTAAACCTTTGGATGCAGCGCGCAAGATTAGCCGACATTGGTAACTTTAATAACTATTGCTACATGTCGGTTAAAAATAAATCGTTAACACATGTTTCAAAAGCCAAGCTGAACCAGGTAAATATTGATGATGTTGAGGTTGAGATTGTCGATTCGGCAGCTACAGGCGAAGACAAAATGATATGCAGTGATACTGCAGCGCTTATCAACAAGTCGCTCAGTAAGCTATCAGACCAATGCAAACTGGTTTTTAAACTGGTAAAAGAAGATGGCCTTAAATATCGCGAAGTTGCCGAACTGTTAAGCTTATCTATCAAAACGGTAGAATACCACATGGGCAATGCGCTGCGGCAAATTTCGGTTGGGATAGTTAATTCGCAAAAAGACCAGGTGGCTGCTCACGGAAAAGTGCTTTCTGAAAAATAACAGGTGATCGCCTTGTTTACACCGCTGGGTTGAGCTCGGACACCGCGTAAATGGGATATACTCTGATATTTTCATAAGCCGCGTAATTTTCCAGCGAAAAACGAACTCCAAATGGCGTTTTTTTTTCGCTTAAAAAAAGAAACAAGCTTTGCATGGATCCCTTTTTACCCGATTTTACTTCGATGGGTATGACATTTTCATTTTGCTGAACAACATAATCTACCTCGGCATTGCTACTTTTTGTTTCCCGGTGCCAGAAATACAGATTTTCCTGCCGGTAGCATGAAGATGATTTTAGTAGCTCTAATCCCACATATTGTTCGGCAATAGCCCCTTTGTTGATGGCGTCAAAATCATCTTCAAACAATATCTCTGAAATAGGCAAACCCAGTAAACGTTGAAAGATGCCTGTATCTAACAATAGCATCTTACGTTTTTTAGGGTCTGCTCCGGCCCCCAAAGGCAGCCCGTTTGCTGATGTATGGGTTACGGGGATAACTAATCCGGCCATGATGAGCAGGTCTGTTGCTTCTTTAATTTGCTTGTGATTGGCCTCTATAGCAGCTTTGTTATATATGAATTTGCCTCCAGACTGCTGTATTACAGAGTTGAACACTTCTGAAATGCGTAATGAAGGAACCCTTTTTTTGTATTTCGCAAAATCAGCCTTTAAAGAGATTATAAGATCATCCAATACTTGTCCGCAGGAATTAAGATTACCATTGTTTACGTAAGCTGCCACCACCTCGGGCATGCCACCCAATACCAAAAAACGTTTAATATGAGCCAGTAATTTTTGATGTATAGGCGCAGCCAATGGTTTTTTAATAGAGGCGTTTTTTTTTGCAGTTAAAAGTTGATGTTCACCAATGCCTTCAAGGTATTCGTTAAATGATAGTGGATATACAAAAAGTGATCTTATCCTGCCTACTCCGAAAGAGGGAGTCTCAGCCAGGGCAAATTCTAGTAACGACCCTGCTGCAATTACATGTAATCGTGGATATTTTTCGTAAAAAAAACGCAAAGAAGATATGGCGGGTATGCAAGCCTGTATTTCATCAAAAAACAACAGCGTTTTACCGGGCATAATAGGAACGTTATATAATATCGACAGGTTTTCGCAAAGCTCTTCAGGGTTTAAATCTCCTTCAAAAAGTTGATGGACCCGTCGCTGCTCTTCAAAGTTAATTTCTAAAAAATAATCGAATTGTTTTGATAGTTCCTTGACAGCAGTGGATTTGCCCACCTGCCGTGCTCCTCGCAACAACAAAGGTTTACCCTCTTTTTCTTTACCCCATGAGGTTAGTTCTTTATCTATATTTCTGAATAAGTACATTTATACAAGGCAATTTTGCGACTTAATTTACATTTATACAAGGCAATATTAGTTAATAAATTACATTTATACAAGGCAATGTGATTGTTTTGGCTTTTAATTTCTTTAGTTTTTCAGCCCCTTACTTCACCTACCGCAGCTTCAAATACCCGCCTAAAACAGATACCGGTGCAAAAATAAACATAGCAAATAACTGTGTCCAGTGGCTTCCGGCAGATGTCAGCATTGATATGGCGGCCAGCAAAAAGATCACTAAAGCTAAAATGAAATTCAGTGTAAGTTTTGTTTGCCTGGCTATCAGTTGCAATATAAAACCGGCTAAAACCGAAAAAAATGCGCCATAAACTATGGTCAATAGTTTAAAAGTGATTGATGCATCCTGATGAGGTGGCTGGGCCATTAATTTAAACAGCAAAACCGAGCTGACTGCAAACACAACATAGCCTGCAATAACCGATATTATTTTCCTGGTCATTTGGTGATTTTTTAATCAAATATCTGGTATATAAACACAAACAGGCTATTGAAAATTGCTTTGTTAACACGTGAAGCTTCCTCATCAGCCCGCCACCATCGCGTAAGCCCTTACCGGGAAGGTACCTACGCCCTTAAACTTAGGTGGCACAGCGTTAAATTTATAACCATCCGGGGGGAGTTTGTCCAGGTTACATAAATGCTCCACTATCAAAATGCCGGCACCCAATAATGTGGTATGTACCGGCCGGCTTTTGCCAGTAGTATCATCAATGTTATGGCTATCTATCCCCACCAGCTTTACTTCCTGTTCCTTTAAGTATTGGGCAGCTTCGGCTGTAAGATAGGGGTGGTTTTCAAAATAGGCGTCGGTATTCCAATGTTTGCTCCAGCCGGTAAATACAATTACTGCCTTACCCCGAACGCTCTTGTCACGAAAAAAATCAGCGCCAATTGCTGTTACATCGCTGGCATTTATAGTGATGGCATCAAGGTTGGCAAATTGTTCAAGAGAAACTTCGGCCAGGTCGGCTCCATGTTCAAACCGGTGGAAAGGGCAATCAATGTAAGTGCCCGTATTGGTTACCATTTCAATTTTCCCTATCTGGAACTCTGTGCCGGTTTCATAAAGCCCTCTTGATTTTTCGCTGCTTAAATAATCGCAAATGATTGGCGCCGGTAAACCTTTATAGGTTATCAATCCGTCGAAAATAACGTGGCTCAGATCTATCAGTTTGGGGTTATTATAGGACGGCTTCATTGGCTGCGGGGGTGGTAGTTATTGGGTGAATTTTATTTGAATGGTGCTTTAATATAATTATCTGTTTACTCCAGCTGCCTTTTAAGGGCTTCTTTGCTTGGTAATACCGCTTTATACTCCTTGGCAAATATTTGATTGTTATCCTCTGGAAGGGTGAATTCTATAACCGTTCTGTTTTCCTCTTTGCAAAGAATTATACCTATTGTTGGGTTTTCATCCTTCGTTTTTATTTTTCTATCATAAAAGTTTACATACATCTGCATCTGCCCGATATCCTGGTGGGTTAACTTTCCAATCTTTAAGTCGAAAAGTACAAAGCATTTTAAAAGTCTGTTATAAAAAACAAGATCAACAAAAAAGCTATCTCCTTCAAATGTGAACCTGCGCTGCCTTCCTTCAAATAGAAACCCTTTACCAAGTTCCAGCATAAAATGCTCTAACTTATCTATAATGGCGGTTTCAAAGTCATTTTCAGAGTACTTAATTTCTTCTTTTAATCCAAGAAACTCTAACACGTAATGGCTTTTAAGTGCATCGGCAGGCTTTTCTACTATTTGTCCTTTTGTTGCAAGCTGTTTAACTCCGTCTTTATCCTTGCTTAAAGCTAACCTTTCAAATAATGCCGAATTGTATTGCCGCTGCAATTCTCTTACCGACCAATTATTTGCCGCAGCTTCTATTTCATAAAAGTTGCGTTCATCTTCGTTTTTAATTTTAAGTAATTGGATATAGTGAGTCCAGCTTAAATGAAAAGGGATAGTAAATTCCCCAGTCGGTGATTGGGAAATTAATGACTGATCGAATTTCCGCATCAACGATGCGGAAATTCGATTTTGATATACAATGTAAAATTTGCGAAACCGCTCAAGATTATCTGAAGAGTACCCCTTGCCAAACTCTCTGTTCAATTCTCTGCTTAAGCGGGCAATAGTTTCATTAGCGTATTCAGCCCGTTGGTTCCCTTGTTGCTCATCTTCAACAATCATCTTGCCTATCCGAAAATAAGCAAGGATAATAGCAGCATTAACATTCCTCACAATGTAATGTTGCGTCTCGGCGATAACGGTTTTGATATTCTCTAAAAGCGGGAAGGGATTGTTTTGTGATTTCATTTCTGCATGCTGCTATGTCAAAACTACTAAGAATGATTATACATCTGATATAGATGAGGCAAAAAGTGTTGTCATACTCTTTTAAATATGACCAAGTCAATAGGTACTACACCGTCGCGCCAATGAGGTAAGCAATGTAAAATTGTCTCATATAATTGACGTTACTGAAACTAAATCCTTTTCCGTGCAGCCCAGACAAATCTTTTGCGAGCTTGATTAACAACTCCGAACCATATTTCGCACGTTCAGCGCCGCCTTGCTCAAACTCGACAATATGCCGGCCTTTAATATTCAACATGATGTGCCCATCTTAATAAGTGAAAAGGCTTCCCGCCCATTGGTTACTCAGGTATAAAAGGCCTCATATAAATCAGATTATTTCTGCTAAACCCTTTGCTGCGATAGACGAGAAATTAATTAAAAAAATAACATTCCCACCAGGGTGTTTCCATTAATTGCAGTCTTTACAAATAGAGACGTAAATAATGATCAACAATATCTGGATACTTATTGGTAAAAAGTTAAGTGGGGAGGCTACCGCCGAGGAGTTGGCCGAACTGGAGGAACTTTTGCGGCAAGGCGGTACCGATTTATATCCGGTTGATTTACTGGAAAATTTATGGCGCGAAGAAAATAAAATAAAAGCCGACGACAAACTGGAAGCTAAATGGGCTGCCTTTGAAGATAAACTTGATACAGCCGATAAAGCAGAGGCCGGCGAGTTGGCCCAATCAGAAAACTCTGGACAGGTTACAGCAAAATCAGGTATTGTGAAATACCTTAAAATTATATCTCTGGCTATAGCAGCCTGTTTCGCGTTGGTATTTGTGATATTTAGCAAAAAAGGTGCTGCCAACAATAACAAAACCAACGAGATAACAGCGCCTGCAAACGGCATAAGCAAAATTCAACTGCCGGATGGTACCCGGGTTTGGTTAAACTCGGGCAGTAAGTTGGTTTATGGCGCAGGGTATGGCATGGAGCAGCGAGATGTTAAGCTTGTAGGGGAGGCCTTGTTTGATGTTGTAAAAGATACCGAACACCCATTTATAGTTACCACGTCAACCATCAGCATTAAGGTGCTGGGTACCAAATTTAACGTGCGGGCCTATAGCAATGATAAAACATCCGAGGCATCATTGATACGGGGCCGCATTGAACTTACCGTTTTAAAAACCCCTGAAAAGAAAATTATTTTACAGGCAGCTGATAAGCTTACCATTAACAACGAGCCTGCGCTTACCCCCGCAAAATTGCCGGCCCAATTAGCCACTAAAATAACCGAAGAAATACCATTGATGGCCTTAAGTCGCATCCACCTGGCCAAAAAAGACAGCCTGCCATCAGAAGCTCTTTGGGTAGAAAATAAATTTGCTTTTGATGCCGAAGACTTTGAAAGCCTGGCCAAAAAGTTGGAACGCCGCTATGGTGTAACTATTTCCTTCAGGAACGACGAACTAAAGAAATTAAGATTTACAGGTAGATTTCAAAACGAAACTATTGGTAAAGCTTTAATAGCCCTGCAAACCACAACCTATTTCCATTATAAAACCGATAACAATCAAATTTTAGTTTATTAATCATTTAACCAAAAATTAACAGCCTATGCTTGAATAAGTATCTAAACTAAAACCAAAAAACGGGAGAATGTTGACGCATCCCCCCGTATATGTGGTAAAAGTTAACTACCAGCCCTTTTGAAAACCAAATAGTTAAACAACCTTAATGCTAAATTATGAAAAAAAATGTACACCGCATTAACCAAGTGCGGTTAAACCAATTTTTGAAAATATTTCTTATGTGTAAATTTATCCTTGCCCTGGTGATTGCTTCGTCATTACAGGCTTTCGCAAAAGGATACGGCCAGACGATTATAAATGTTAATTTTCAGAATGTTACCTTAAAAAAGGCGTTCAAGGAGATTGAAAAAAAATCTGACTACCGTTTTTTGTACAATGATGACATACTGGCTAAAAATGATTTGCCTGCCAGCCTTAATGTTACCAATGCGTCGTTAGACGAAACAATGGCTGCACTGCTTGCCAAAACCAACCTGGTTTATAAGCTGAGTGATAATAACCTGGTGATATTATCGGAAAAAGGCGCCACGGTTTCGGTACTTACCATAACGGGTAAGGTTACCGACGAAACCGACCAGCCCATGCCGGGCGTTACCATAAAGGTAAAAGGCACTAACGTGGCCACCCAAACCGATGTACAGGGCCGGTACGTATTAAACATACCGGATGCCAGCGCCAGCAATGTAGTATTGGTATTTTCGTTTGTGGGTTATGCCAGCCAGGAATCGCCTTTAAATGGCAATTCTTCGCTCAATATGCAGCTTAAGGCGGCGTCAAATTCATTAAACGAGGTTATAGTTGTAGGTTACGGTACACAAAAAAAGGAGAACCTTACGGGCTCTGTTACTGTGGTAAACCTTAAAGAGGCCAACAAACGTACCACTCCCGATATTGCCAGGGCGTTACAAGGCCAGGTGGCAGGCGTGCAGGTAAACGGATCGGGTGTGCCGGGCGAAGGCGTATCTATCCGCATCCGTGGTGTAAGCTCATTAATAAATAACAATCCGTTGTATATCATAGATGGCGTGCCAACTATGGAACCATTTGATTTTCCTACTACCGATATAGAAAGTTTGCAGGTTATTAAAGATGCATCTGCGGGTGCCATTTATGGTTTCCGGGGTGCTAATGGTGTGGTTATCATCACCACCAAAAAAGGTAAAAACGGGCCGATGAAAATTAACTATAACGGGTATGCAGGCTTCCAAAAAAATCCTAAAACTTTATCTGTTACCGATAGGGTAGGTTACCAGAAAATTGCCGATGCTGCCGAAACTAATGCAGGTTTATCATTGGCCCCAGGTAATGACCCATCATCAAGCAAATTTATCAGCAACGTAAATACCGACTGGCAAAAATCGGGGTTTAAAACCGGTTATACCCAAAGCCATGACCTGGGCCTGTCGGGCGGTACCGAAACTGTTAACTATAACGTTGCCTTTGATTATTTTAACCAAACAGGTACAACAGTTTCGGGGCCCTCATACAGCCGTTATAATCTGAGCGGTAATGTGCAGGGTAAAAAAGGGATCGTATCTTTCGGTACCAAGTTTGCCTATACCGAGGGCGATTATAATAACCTGGCGTATCCGCATTTACATGGTACGGGTAACCAAATAGTTGATTTGGTTACGGCTATACCAACCATGCCTATTCTTGATCCTAACCGCGTTGGCGGTTATGGCGGTGTCGATCAAAACACACAGCGCGCTATTTCACTTAACATTATTGGCGTAAATAATTTGCTGAACAGCACCGGCCAACGCAACCGCATGCTGGCATCGGCCTGGATGGAAGTTGAAATTATTAAAAACCTTAAATACCGTTTAAGCGGCAGCTACGATCGTAACGATTTCAAGAATACTTATTTCGATCCTATTTATGATCTGGGCTGGTTTTACCCAAACACATCTGCCTATTACAGTGATGCACGCGGTAACTACTATACAGCGCTTATCGAAAATACATTAAGCTACAAATTCAGTGTCGGGAAGCATAATGTAGAGGTGCTTGCCGGTACCGCTTACCAAAAAGACAAAAACGATAATCTTACAGGTATTGCCTATAACTTGCCGCAACCTTACCTGTTTTCGTTTGATAACGTAAGCAACACTGCCGATAAAACAGTGTTTGGTAACAGCGCCGAACGTAAGTTCTATTCGCCAATATTTGGGCGCATAAACTATAATTATGATGACAGGTACCTGTTAACGGCCAATTACAGGCGCGATGGATCATCGCAGCTGCCATCATATAATCGCTATGGCGATTTTGCTGGTGTATCTGTGGGCTGGAACCTTGCGAAAGAAAAATTCCTGCATTTACCTGATGCTATTAGCCAATTAAAATTAAAAGCAGGTTACGGTACATTGGGTAACGTTAACGCACTTGCTTTTTATCCATACCAGGCTGTTGTTAATGCAAACGCCAGTTACGTGTTTGGTAATACCCTGGCATCGGGAGCAACCCAAACCCAGGTATTTGACCAAACCAATAAATGGGAGCAAAAACGTACCACTAATATTGGCGTAGATGTTAGTTTGTTTCATGATCAGCTTGCTTTTTCATCAGAGTATTACGTAAATAAAATTATAGGTATCCTTTTACCGGTTCCAATTCCGGTTTCGGTTGGTGCAATAAATACACCATTGGTTAACGCGGCATCGTTTACCAACAAGGGTATCGAGTTTACGGTTACTTATCGCAGCAGGGATACCGGGCCGTTTAATTATACTATAAGTGCAAACGCATCAACGGTTAAAAACAAAGTGTTATCGTTGGGTAATGGTGGTAATCCTATTTACGGCGCTTACAGTAAAACAGCTGTAGGGGGCGAAGTAGGTGAGCTTTATGCATTTAAAACCGAGGGCATTTTTAAAGATGCAGCCGATGTAACAGCGCATGCTACCCAAACAGGTGCAGCGCCCGGCGATGTTAAGTTTGTGGATACCAATAAAGACGGTGTTATTAACGATGCCGACCGTGTTTACTTAGGTTCGGCGATACCTAAACTATATTATGGCTTTAATTTGAGTGCCAACTACAAAAACATCGATGCCTCCATATTTATACAGGGCAATTACGGCAGTAAAATCGCCAATGGCGTTTACCAGGCGTTAATGACAGGCCAGTACACCAATGCCAGTACCGATGAACTGAATTTCTGGACACCTTCAAACACCAATACCAATGTGCCACGGCCAATAATTGGCGATCCGAATGCTAATAACCGCAACTCAGACAGGTTTATACAAAGCGGTTCATACGCACGTTTGCAAACAGCGCAACTGGGGTATACATTACCGGCAACGTTATTGAACCGTACTCATGTTTTCAGGAGCTTCAGGATATACCTGTCGGGTCAAAACCTGTACACCATAACCAAATACAAAGGTTACGATCCTGATTTTATTAATGATGGTACTATTAACCGCGGTTTTGATTACGGATCGTTCCCTAATCCGCGTACGTTATTAGTTGGTTTACAGGTAGGCTTATAATTATTGGTTCACATTAAACATTAGTATAATGAAAAATATATTCAAAAAAACGGTAGTTACTGGTTTAGTACTGTCGGGTTTTATTATGAGTTGTAAAAAAGGGGATTTAACTACTGTTAACCCCAATGCTCAAACATCACAAACCTTTTGGCAAAACGCCTCTGATGCTGTTAAAGGCGTTAACGCGGCATACGGCAGCCTAATTATAGACGGATCGTATATGCGGTTTTCGCCAATTGTTGAGAATACCAGGGGCGATGATGCCACCAGCTACAGTCCCTGGGACCAGATTTACAACATGGGTAAGTTTAACATGCAAAGTACCGGCGATGGCGTACTGTTTTCATGGACCGCCTACTACCAGGGTATTTTACGCGCCAACGAGGTTTTAAAATATGTGCCTGATATTAATATGGATGCCGAGCTGAAAAAAAGGGTATTAGGCCAGGCTTATTTTCTGCGTGGCTTATATTACTTTCACCTGGCCGATTTTTATAAAAATGTACCGATGCCATTGGCGCCGGCCGCGTCAAGTACCGATTACTTTCAGAAACAACAAACACAGGATGTAGTTTGGGCACAGGTTATCAGCGACTTTAAAGCTGCCGAAGGCATGCTGCCAACTACATACGTAGGTTTATCTGTTGATGGCCAGGTTGGCCGCGCCACAAAAGGTGCCGCCGCTGCATACCTGGGTAAAACATACCTTTTCACCAAGAAATATACCGAAGCTGCCGCTGAATTTAAATCGGTGATAGATATGGGGATTTACAGTTTGGTACCCAATTATTACGATAACTTTTTTGCCAATAACGAGAATAATTCGGAGTCGATATTCGAGGTTCAGTTTTCAAGAGATGCCGGGGGAACAGACTTGGGCTGGGGAGGCGATCCGTCGTCAGGGTGGGGCCGTACATCTGCCAGGGCCATTACTTTTGGCGCTGCAAGCTTTGGCTTTACCGATGTACAGCCAACACCTGCTTTGTATAACGAGTATCTGCAGGAAAAAACCGCGACAGGTGGAACAGACCCACGGCTGGATGTAACCATGTATTACAACAAACCAGGCGAAAAATTATACAACCAGAATTTTGCTGATAGATACGCAGGCAGCTCATCACTGAATGCCTTGTTTTGCCATAAATACGAGAACGGCGATAGCGGCCAGGCTGATGAGTACGACTGGAGATCTGGCATTAACGAAAGGTTGATGCGCTACGCCGATGTGTTGTTAATGTATGCCGAATGCTTGAATGAACTGGGCCAAACCAGCGACGCTTATCCGTTTATTCAGCAGGTTCGCTCACGTGTTGGTTTGCCAAGCCTGGCTACTGTAAAACCAAACATGAGCCAGGCCGAAATGCGCGATCAGATTGGTCACGAACGTTTCCTTGAGTTCTCGTTGGAAGGTCACCGTTTTGATGATATCCGCCGCTGGGGATGGTTACAAAATCCAACCAAACTGGCCTGGTTAAAATCGCGCGATCCGGAATTTAATACTTATACAACAGGAAAAGAGTATTTGCCAATACCGCTTACCGAGGTACAAACCAACGTTGGTTTGCAGCAGAATCCGGGGTATTAGCCCCACCCAGCCCTCCCCTGAAGGGGAGGGCTTTTGAAATGTTTTTTATAAAAATGTCATTTCGATAGAGCAGCGGGGAGAAGAGCGGGAGCGCGAAAGAGAAATCTTAAACAAGCGACGAGCGTGTATGCAAAGTTTGCAAAACATAGTGTATAAGATTTCTCTCTATCGTTCGAAATGACATGATTTTATTTAAGGAGATAAGAAGAAAGCTATGAATATGAAAAGAGGTAGAAACTTATGGTTAATAACAAGCTTAGCAACAGTACTATTTTCCTGCTCAAAAAAGGAAACGCCTACACCAACACCAACGGATACCACCAAAACAACACCGGTAACCCCGGCAGCTTTTGATATCAATTCCATAACGGATACCTATGCAGATATCTCGGCTTTTACCTATTACCCAAAATGGACGGTATACAATGTACACGATCCATCCATCAAAAAATTTGGCGATTACTATTATTGCTACAGTACCGATGTTGGCTTTGGGATAGATGTCCGTTCAGGTCTTCAAATTCGCCGGTCTAAGGATTTGGTTCAGTGGGAATTTGTAGGCTGGGTGTTTTCAACATTACCGGGGCAGGGCTCGGCATATATCACAGGTAAAGGAGGTACCCCGTTCAACTCGTTATGGGCACCCTATGTAATGAAGGTGGGATCAGAATACCGGCTGTATTATTCCCTGTCATCGGCCGTAGCGCGGTTAAGTGTTATCGGTATGGCAACTGCCACATCGCCCGAGGGGCCGTGGACAGAAAAGGGGGTAGTGGTAACATCGGCCAATGATGCATCCATCCAAACCAACGCTATCGATCCAACGGTGGTAACTACGACTGCGGGGGAACAGTATATGTATTACGGTTCGGCATGGGATGGTATTTATATTTTAAAGCTGGATGCTTCAACCGGCCTGGCAGCATCGCCCGGCGATAAAGGTAAACGCATTGCCAACCGTGGTTTTACGGGCGGCAAATACAATGGCAACATTGAAGGTGCCGAGGTGATTTACAGTCCCGACTTGAAAAAATATTTCCTGTTTATCAGTTACGATTGGCTGCAAACCAAATACAATGTTAGGGTAGGCAGGGGCGATAGCCCAACCGGTCCGTTTTATGATTATAACGGGCAGGATATCAATACCAACGTTGATCATGGGCCAATGGTTTTAGCACCATACCAGTTTAACGGCCATGGTGGCTGGCAGGGAACCGGGCATTGCGCTGTATTTGACGACGGCAGCGGACAATATTTTATGGCTCACCAGGGCAGGCCGGGCGTTAACTCCTATTTCATGGATCTTCATGTTCGCAAAATATCATGGACACCTGATGGCTGGCCGGTAGTATCGCCGGAGCGTTATGCCAATGTTGCCCAAACAGCTATTGCTGCCGCGGATGTTGCAGGTACTTATGAAAAGATAACTTTAGGTTACCACGTTGTTCCGGGTTACGGCACCGAGCAAACCAATCCCGATTTCCAGGTAGCTACTACCTTTAAACTGGATGCCGCCGGTACCATAGATGGCAACGCCACCGACACCTGGACTTATGCATCACCTTACATTACCCTAAAATATGCCGCCGGCGCCACCTACAAATTAAAAGTTGAACGCGAACGCGACTGGGAAAACAAAGTTGCATCAACCTTAATATTTACCGGGCTGGATAATACAGGTACGGCTGTTTGGGGGAAGAAGAAATAAGTTTTTTTTGATAAAGGATTTTTGCACAAAAGATAAAGGACAAAATACAAAAGCGAGGCAATGTGCGAATCTCCTCTTGAGAGGGGCGGAGGGGTGTGTTTAGCCAGCGTTTATTGGGAACGCAGGACAACACACCCCGCCATCGCTCAACCCGCAGCGCGCCCCTCTCGAGAGGGGATAAAAAAGAAAAAACCTTCAAAATAATGATTGTGAAAATTACACTTATTAATAATTTTTTGTAGTTTTAGCGTACCAATACAAACCAACAATGATCAGGAAAGCTTTTTTTACTTTTTGCGGTGCAGGCATGCTTTTGTCGGCACAGGCGCAAACGCCCCGGGTTTATACCATACAAGCCGATAAAATTAAAACGCCCATACAAAAAACCATGTACGGTATCTTTTTTGAAGATATTAACCAGGCTGCTGATGGCGGTGTGTATGCCGAATTAATAAAAAACCGGTCGTTTGAGTTTAACATGCCGATGATGGCCTGGGACGATCACAAAAAAGACGGCGGCGAAGGCCGGGTAGAAGTAATTAACCGCGCTACAGAAAGGCCGGAAAATCCGCACTTTATTAAAGCTTATATAACCTCAGAAACCGGATCGTTCGGTCTGGAAAATGAAGGTTTCCGCGGAGGAACCGGCATTAAGGAGGGCGAAACGTACAGCTTTTCGGTAATGGCAAGGCAAAATGGCGACAGTAACGTAAAACTGAATATAGAGTTGCATGGTGATAACGATGCTATTATAGGCAAAGCCGATTTGAGTGCTCCCGATAAGGAGTGGAACCGCTACAGCGTGAAATTTACTGCATCGGCCACTGCTAAAAAAGCAAAGGTTTATGTTTGGCTAACGGGCAAAGGCGTAATTGACCTGGATATGATCTCGCTGTTTCCTGAACATACCTGGAAAAACAGGCCCGGAGGCTTACGCGCCGACCTGGTACAAAAGCTGGCCGATATTAAACCTGGCTTCCTGCGTTTCCCGGGCGGATGTATTGTAGAAGGCCGCGAGCTGAATACCCGCTACCAGTGGAAAAAAAGTATTGGCGATATTGATAAACGTACCAACATTATTAACCGCTGGAATACCGAATTCGCACATCGCCCGGCGCCCGATTATTATCAAACTTTTGGCTTGGGCTTTATGGAATATTTCATGACAGCCGAAGATATTGGCGCATCGCCGCTGCCAATCCTGAATTGCGGTATGGCCTGCGAGTTTAACACTTCCGAAATGGTTCCGCTGGATCAGCTTGATCCTTATTTGCAGGATGCACTTGACCTGATTGAATTTGCCAATGGCGATGCAAATACCAAATGGGGCAAATTGCGTACTGATCTTGGTCACCCGGCACCTTTTAATCTGAAACTGATTGGTGTGGGTAACGAACAGTGGGGCCCACAGTACATTGACAGGTGGAAAATATTTACTAAAGCCATCAAAGAAAAATATCCCGATGTAAAAATAGTATCCGCCTTAGGTCCGTTCCCTAAAGGGCCGGAGTTTGATCTGCTGAACAAAACTTTCCGCAGCCTGGGTGCCGACATCCTGGACGAGCATTATTACGCATCGCCAAAATGGTTTAGGGACAATGCCCGCCGTTATGATAACTACGACCGCAAAGGGCCAAAAATATTTGCCGGCGAATATGCCGCGCAAAGCGTACAAACAGGTAGCCCCCTAAACAAAAATACATGGGAATGCGCCCTTGCCGAGGCAGCCTTTATGACCGGCCTTGAGCGTAATGCCGATGTTGTTAGCATGGCTTCATACGCGCCGCTTTTTGCCCATGTAGACGGCTGGCAATGGACCCCAGATTTGATTTGGTTTGATAATCTGAAAAGCTATGGTACGCCAAACTACTACGTACAGCAGTTATTTTCGCTTAACAAAGGTACCGATGTAGTACCCCTGATGCTGGGCAACGAGTCGGTTGCAGGGCAGGATGGCTGTTATGCCACCGCCAGTTTGGATAAAAACACCAATGAACTGATCATCAAATTTGTGAATACCGCCGCCACTGCCCAAAATGTGAGCTTTAAAATAGACGGCGGAAACTACCAGAAAAAAGCTACCGTAATAACACTGCACAGCGAAAAAGGCAGCGACGAAAACTCGTTGGATAACCCAACAGCGATAAGCCCGGTACAAAGCACCATGGCGGTAAGCGGTAAATCGGTAAATGTTAACGTGGAGCCTAATACGTTTAAAATAATCAGGCTGAAGAATAAGTAGAAACGGTTATGATTATGTCACGAATATCCTCAGGAGAAGCCTGAAAACGGAATCTGTAAGGTATAGAAGGAATAACCAAGTCCTAAACTTCCGTCATTGCGAGGTACGAAGCAATCCTGAACTCTGTGGGACTGAGCATGTAGGGGATTGCTTCGTACCTCGCAATGACGGGGAGTAAAACTTCAGTTAAACAATTGATTTTGAAAAAACTAACCATCGCCATTCTTTTGATAACCTCCTGCATCGTTGCCCATGCGCAGGAGTTAAAAACCGGTATATCGGTGCATGATCCGGTGATCATGAAGCAGGATAGTGCGTATTATATTTTTTGCACAGGCATGGGTATATCCATGTGGTCGTCGGCAGATAAGTTGCATTGGAAACGCGAACAGCCTGTGTTCGCAAGCGCGCCGCAATGGGCGGTTGATGCTATCCCTGGCTTTAAGGGGCATATCTGGGCGCCGGATATCTCGTATTACAATGGTCTTTACTACTTGTTTTATTCGGTATCGGCGTTTGGCAAAAACACATCGGCTATCGGCGTGGCTACCAATACCACTTTACATCCCAATGATCCGGCTTATAAATGGGTTGATCATGGTAAAGTGATCCAATCTGTCCCCGGTAAAACCAATTGGAATGCTATCGACCCTAATTTAATTACCGATAAAGATGGCACGCCTTACTTGGTATTCGGCTCGTTTTGGGATGGATTGAAATTGGTTAAGCTTAATAACGACAGGTTAAGCGTTGACGAAAATATAGACAATATCCCAACCATTGCAACGCGCAGAAAAGCGGTTAGCGAAAACCTGCCCGCTGTGGATGGTAACCCGGTTGATGCCGGTGGTAACGCCATTGAAGGCCCGTTTATTTACAGGCACGATAAATACTTTTACCTTTTTGCATCAATAGACTACTGCTGCAAAGGACCTAAAAGTACTTATAAAATGATCATTGGCCGCTCAAAAACGTTAAAGGGGCCTTACCTGGATAAAACCGGCCTGGCCATGAACAAAGGTGGCGGCAGCATTTTATTGGAAGGTGATAGTAATTGGTATGGCGTAGGGCATAATGGCGTTGCCCACTTTGACGGCGACGATTACATCATTTATCATGGTTACGACGCAGCAGACAGGGGCATATCCAAATTGCAATTAAAAAAAATGAACTGGGTTAATGGATGGCCGGTGATAGGAGAATGATAAAAAACGCTAAATAAAACTACCCTCATTGCGAGGTACGAAGCAATCCCGAACTATCTGGTGCTTAGCATGTAGGATTGCTTCGTGCCTCGCAATGACGGTTCATGTAATACATTATGAAGACATCAAAATACCTGCTCGCATTATCATTAACGCTATGCAGCCTCGCTTCGGCGCAAGCGCAAACCGTAAAATCAGATTCCGTTATCCGTACAAACGGTAATCCCATTATCCGCCATGAATATACCGCCGATCCGGCTGCGATGGTATACAAAGGCAAAGTATACCTGTATACCGGGCACGACGAGGCCCCAGCCAACCATAACGGGTACGTAATGCATAACTGGACATGCTTTTCATCTTCGGATATGGTTACCTGGACAGAACATCCTTCGCCAATGAATGTAAAGGATTTTACCTGGGCGCGGGATGATGCCTGGGCATCGCAGGTAATTGAGCGCAATGGCAAGTTTTACTGGTATGTAGCTGTTGAGCACGCCACCATACATGGCAAAGCCATTGGTGTAGGTGTAAGCGACAGCCCAACAGGCCCCTTCAAAGACGCCCGCGGAACGGCCCTGGTTACCAACGATATGACCAAAGCCGTTAAACACTCCTGGGACGACATAGACCCATCGGTTATTATTGATAAAGACGGGCAGGCTTACCTGTTTTGGGGCAACGGTATTTGCTACTACGCCAAACTAAAACCCAACATGACCGAACTGGACGGCGAAATTAAAACCATTACACTGCCGCATTATACCGAAGCGCCATGGATACATGAAAGTAATGGCTGGTATTATCTTTCATACGCCTATGAGTTCCCCGAGAAAATTGCCTATGCCATGAGCCGCAATATCAATGGCCCCTGGGTTTATAAAGGCATCATCAACGAAATTGCCGGTAACTCCAACACCAACCACCAGGCTATCATCAACTTTAAAGGCAAAGATTATTTTATATACCACAACGGCGCCCTGGTGCCCGATGCAGGCAGCTTCCATCGCTCGGTATGTATCGATTATTTGTACTACAATAAAGATGGTACTATAAAAAGAGTGGTGATGACAAGCGAGGGGGTGAATAAGGTTAAGTAGGATTTCATTAAAAAAGATCGGAATGCGTGCCGGTGCGTACCAACTCAAGAAGCATTATTTGTTCATTTTCATCCCAAATAAGCAGCAGATCAGGTTTTACGTGACATTCCCAATAACCTTTATAGTCGCCGCTGAGCTTATGGACATTGTGTTTTTTAGATAATCCACTGTGCCCTTTTTCGGCAAGAGTAGTAATAACCTGTTGCAATAACTGTAAATCTTTAACTAGATCGTTTTTTAAGCAGTTTCAGATCTTTTAAGAATTTTGTGGAAGTAACTATTTCAAACATCTTCCTTGATCAGATACTACCGAACAGTTCATCGACACTTTTGAATTTTCGTCCTTTTCCGGCTTTAAGTTCCGCCATAGCAGCAATAGTATCCGCATTTGGAATGCCGGATTGTTTTTTTACTTTAACAGTCACTCCAAGTTCCTTTAAAAATTGCTTAACAAGGCGGGTTTTATTATCAGGTACATTTATTTCAAGTATTTGCATAATAAACTTTTTGCATCTAATACAAATTTACTTAATTGTAATCAGCTTGAATAGAAACATGTCATATTTTTATAACCCTGATGAGTTTTGCTATTACTTTAGCTTTAGTCGTTATGCTTAAATATGTGTGTTAGTTATTTTTACCTGTATTTTCCTTAAATTTGATAATATTTAATGGCTTAAGTCATGGAAAAAGCGAAGCAATCATTTGATCAGGCCGAAATAGAACTTTTAAAAGAGGGTTTAAAGCGAAGCTATAAAGAGCGTTTTGAAATGGCTACCCGTTTATATAAAATACAGCAAGCTGCCAGCAAAGCTTCAATAACTCATAAACCATTTATCAGTAAATAATTGTGGATGTATTTGATGAGGAAATTGTTAATTTCTGGAAAGCCCTGCAAGATTACCATGTACAATATATTTTGATAGGTGGCTACGCTATAAATTTCCATGGTTATCAGCGCTTCACAGGTGACCTGGATATTTGGCTTAACGACAATTTAGAAAACAGGCGAGCCTTACGTAAAGCTTTCATAGCCTGTAATATGGGCGACTATCCGACAATAGAAACTATGCAATTTGCACCTGGCTGGACTGAATTTCACCTAAACAACAGTCTCCGGCTTGATATACTCACCGAAATGAAGGGCTTGGAGCAATACAGTTTTGAGGAATGTTTGCAAATGGCTTCTGTAGCCGATATTGAAAATGTAAAAATACCATTCCTGCATATCAATCAACTGATAATCAACAAAAAGCAAGTAAACAGGCCGAAAGATCAGAGTGATGTTTTGGCACTTGAACAGATACGTAAATTAAGGGATGATATTTAAAGGTTGTTTATTGCCGAAGTAAGGATCAAATCACATTGTATAAATGGGCTAAAGATACTGACACTATGCAGCCTCCTCTTTTAACCCGTATGTTTTAGCCCTTAGTAAAGGCAATAGTTCGTCGTTTTTTTGCTGTGCATGGAAGTCACTGGGCGATATGGGTTTGCCTATGCGTACCCGAAGCACCATTCCTTTTTTGTTAAAAAGTTCGGCGGGTAACATGGCTGTTTGGAGCGAGGGATGGATGTAACGCAGCAGACTGAACCCTAAACCATTATCGCCATGAAAATAAATGGGCAACACAGGTGCGCCGGCTTTGGCGATCAGCTTTCCAACAACGGGGTGCCATTCCCTATCGGTAACACGCTGTGTTTTAAAGTCAAATGCCGAAACTTCGCCTGCCGGGAAAATGGCAACGGGTGTGCCATTGCGTAGTTGGCCTAATGTGTTTTTTAGTCCGCTGATGCTGGAGCTGTCTTTGATTTTTTCGAACGGATTAACCGCTATAATATAATCGGCCAGGTTAGGCACCCGTTTAAGCAGAAAGTTACCCATAAACAAAGTATCGGGCCTGCGCGATACCAATAAATTAAGCAACGCCAGTGATTCAACAGCACCATAAGGGTGATTGGCCACGGCGATGAATGCACCCGATGCGGGGATGTTGGCCAGGTCTTCGTCATCAACCTGGATGGTGATGCCTAAAAACTGAAGCGCAAAACTGGTAAATTCAACACCCGTTAAAATACCTGCCTGTTGCATCATATTATTAAAAGCGTCTATTTTCATCAGCCTCATTAAAAGCGATGCTAAGGCAGGAAGCTTAGCGGTGCCGATTGCTTTTATCACGTCGCTTTTGCTGATTAAACTCATTTGGTAAATATATGCCGGCAATGTAAAGGAATGCCCCGGTTGTTGTTATGCTTTATGCATGTGGATTCGGGTAACGTTTTGAGAGAAAACAGTTGCTTTTGCGGCTTACCGGTATTGCCCAAAAAACAATGTTGGATTACAGCAAAACGCTTTCGAGTTTTTTGAGTGCAATGGCCAGTTGTGCAAACACCGTTTTGTCGGATAGATTAAGGATAGTTGCCACTTCTTTGCAAGATAAACCATCCTGCTTAACCATTTTAAAAATAAGCTTACAGCGCGGTGGCAAGCTATCAACAGCGGTTAAAAGGAAAGCCTGCAACTCTTTACTGATAAGCAGCTGGGCCGGATCAACCGAGAGGTGGAAATAGTAAGCTTCGGCTATGTTTAACTCTTTGAGTTGTTTGGATGTGGTTCCCCTTAAATAATTTAAACAGGCATTTTTTACCGTAACATACAGGTATACCTGGATATTGAGCACCTTGCCCATATCTTTACGGTTTAACCAAACTTTAAGAAACACATCATTAATTATTTCTTCGGCCGCTTCCTTATCTCCTAAAAACGAATAGGCAAACTGAAATAACTTTGCAAACTGCTGTCTGTAAAGCTCGTTAAATGCAGATTCATCTTGATTAATCTGGATACGTCTGATCAAATCCTGTATACTCAAACCGGTTAATTTTCTCAGTATGTGAAGTTATGAAATAGCCTGTTTAGCAGTATAAAAGTAAGGTTTTCACAACTGCAATTTTAACAATTTAAGCCGGATACGGGAAAAATCGTTTTCAGTTAATTTTGCCCGCGTAAAAAATTATAGCCGTGCAGGGATAATTACTACAACCACCAGGTACAATTGTGCTTATCAGTAAATGCACAGTTTGTAGGAAAGTAAATCAAAAATCGTGACATTAAATAAAGCATCAGCCACCTAATAATCACGACATTTATCCTATGGAATCAAAAATATTCTCCTACAAGGCAGATGGCATTGTCCTTGAGCCCGTAAACGATCAACTAAAGCTGAGCCCGGTGTTTGATCGTAAAGAACTGGTTGAAAAGATAAAAGATGTTTTAAAAGCAGATGGTTTTAAGGTTGATGAACGCAGCCTGCAGTTTAAAATTGAGGATGGACAGCTTTTTGTACAAGGTCTTGCAGGCAAGGAGCCGGAAGCCCGGTCTATCGGGTTTATGAGCGGGAAGGTTTAAAGTCAGGAGTGGTAATTTGGTTATCCCTACAAAATCAGGGGCTCGCAATTTTTCATAAGTTTAGCGCTGTTCTGGTTTTATTTTACCCTTAATGCGGTTAAACAGCCGCTCGCTCTGCCCTTCCTCAATTTCGGTTTCGGTATTAAAAAAGGGGGTCATGGTATTGATAAAAAATGCATCGTCAGGATGAGCTTTTACCAGCTTTTCAAGTGCTAAAAGCTCATCAGCGCTTGCTTCGCCGATGAGCTTTTTGATGATAAGGTTTAGGAGTTGTTTTTGGTGCACTGGGTAAATAATTGGCCGTTTATTAAAAATCTTTTGAATTATCGCCCATTAAACGGTCTATCAGTTTATTATATGGATCGATGCCTGCGTTTACGGGTTTGCCTTTTACAATCATGGTTATGGTGTGCTTGCCGGCGGTAAGCTTGTGCCGTTTAAGGTAAAGCGGGTTAGTTACCAACCGGCCTTCTTTGTTGGTAGTATTGGCCCCAAACACCCCGATATCTATATAGTCGTTCATGTTTTTGGCGGCTACATCATTGCCTTTTTTGTCAATCCAAACCTTACCTGCATTTACCGTAAGGGTAACCTTGTATTCATTTTTGTTACCGGTAGGGGCCGATTTTAAATCGATCAGTTTATTATCGTAAAGCGTTATTTTTTGCCAGGTATCGGTTAAATAATATTGTAACGAATCGGGTACGTGCTTTTGCAGGTAGCGGTACAAATCATTGCTGCCGGCATAAGGTGGCTTGCTTTTAAAAGCATAGGCGTTTTTAAATTCGCGCAGTGCGTTGTTCAGGCTGTCTTCGCCCATCAAATCTTTTAGGGTGTACAATACCAGGCCGGCTTTGCCGCCCCATAAAAACCATTCATTAGCCTTTATCAGTGGATGTTCTTTTTCTTCCAACCGGTGCCTGATAAAGGTGTAAAAGCTCACCTGGTCATACAATATCCATTTCATATTGTCTTTGCCATACTTTCGCTCAGCCAACAGCAGGGCGCTATAGCTTGCAAGGCCTTCGGGTATTACCAACGAGCCCACGGTGGCATTTGGCGCAACCTGGTAGCGCCACCATTGCTGTGCCAGCTGGCGGCCGGTGTTAAAGTATACAAAATCAAACTGGTTGGGGTTTTCAAAATTGGCATTCCAGGAATTGCGTTCGGCATAAGTATCAAGCGTACTTAATGAGGCATCATGCGGACCAAAATCACTGGTTTCGGCCAGGCGGATATCATTGAAAGGGTAGGGGCCAAATGCTTTTGAAAAATATTGCAGTCCATCTTTATAAGCCGCCATTATGCGGTTGATATTGGTATTATGCGCCGGGTGGTAATAAATATCAACATTAACCTTATGGTCAAGCTGTACGCTGTCATGCCGGTTTGCATACTTTGCCGATAGGATGGCCAGCGGGCCATAAAAATTACTACCGGTGTAGTGGTAATAGTTGCGGCCATTTTGCTGCCAGTGTTTTTGCAGGTAACCGGGGGCAACAGCGGTTTGATTGGCCGATGTGCTTACCGTAATATCAAGGTTTAGCAAGCCGGATGATTTGCCCGATTTGAGGGTGCTGATACCTACCGGGTCGTTTTGCGCTATTTCGTCCTCGTGCTTCTCGGGCAGCCCGTTTTTTTTGCGCACATAGTTGCTGTTTTCCTCGTCGTCATCATCATACCCCATGCCGGGCAGGCCGCCGTTAAAAAATGTGCCATTATGCAGCAGATTTTTGGCGTACAAGCCGTTTTCGAAGCCTTTGTGTGCTATGTATGAATTAACCTCGAACACGGCCGAATCGCCAGGGGCCAAAGGCTTTTCAAACTGGTATAACCTGAAGTCGGCCGTATCCTGTTTGGGCCTGAACCAATTGAACATACCCCGTTTGTACAGCAGCGGATAGGTAAAGGGCACCGGCTTGCCGGCTATTTTTATACTATAACCGGTAAGCTCATCGCCATCTAACAATAGTTTTTCAATTGGTTTATCGGTGGGGTTAAAAACAGTTACAAAGGCTTTTACAATTTCCTGCTGCTTATCAGGATAAATATCTGCAAACAACTTTATCCCGGTAACCTTTGGTAATGGCAGGTTGGCATATTTTTTTAAAGTTTTTTCGTAAATAATAGCCCTGTCTTCGTTTTCGCCCTGGGTTAAAAAGTTGTTCAGGTAACTAATGTTGTAGTAATTGTAAGCGCCTACAGCCAAAAAAGCGATGCCCACAACCGCGGTGAATAGCTTTGTTTTGGTATCAAACCTTTGGCCCAACAATTGCAGCCGCTCTTTAAATGAGCTGGTAACGCCCCGGTAGTAAAACAAAGCGGCTATAATAATAAGCAGCCCGCCACATAACAGCCAGTACAGGTTAAACCAGTAAACCGGCGCCTGCATGTGGCCGATGCCATCCATATCTGATATGCCGTACCACGGGGTATACGAGTAAATGAGCAGGTTGTAGTTGAATATCCCGGTAGTATTTAAAAAGAAAACCAGCACCCAAATAGCAACCCCAACACCATGCGCCACAAACTTATTATTGATAACAACGTGTACCACATAAGCAAAAATGACCATCTCCAGAAAGCGCGGCATAATTACCGTAAACACATACATTAAAAAAAACGACAGGTTGTATTGATGAAAGCCCTTTACGGTTTGTACAACCAATCCTGTTACCAACGGCACCAGCGATAGGCCGAAACCCAGCACCAGCAAAGCGAGGAGTTTTGAGCCATTAAGCACCCAGTTTGGCGGCGGCAACGAGTCGTTTATGAATGCATAACGTGTAATTTTATCGCGGTGCAGGGTTTCGCCGGTGTAAAATATGATGATGAAGAAGATGAAAAAGGGGAAGACGTCATTGAATATGGCCATTAAAATTACAGTGCGCGGGAAATAGGCAATCCCATAATCATTCATCCCCAACCAGAATACAAAACCCAGGAAGCCCATTCCGGCCAGCAAAATTATCCAGAAATAATTGTCGCGGATGATGTTGGTAAGTTCTACCCGTGCAAGGTTAAACAAGGTTTTGCGGTTGTAGGAGCCGGTAAAACTAATATTGGCCTTTAATACCAATGCCCGTTTTGTTTTTGAAACCACATCATCAATGGCCGCTTTATCGCGCTTGCCGCTAAAAAATCTTTCGAAGCTGAACCGCACGTAGGTAAATACTAAAATAACCAGGCCAACGCCTGTCCATATCAGCCTGTTGGCCAAAAAAGCCCCTGTAACCGGGAACAGCATCGTGTTTTTATCAGCTGATGTGGTAATGCTTGATACAAAGCGCACCGCACTTAGCCCGAAAGGATCGGCATTGATAATTACTGTGGCGTTACTGGTATGTTGAAGGAAAAAGACGGAAATAAAATAACCTAAAAACAGCAGTATACCACCAGCATAAATCACCTTTACATTCCGTGTAAGCGCTACCAGGCCAAAAAATAACGACGAGGTAAAAAACAGGTTGGGCAATGCCATCACCAAAAACGGGTGCAGGTAATAGATCAGCTTATTAGGCCCATATTCTTTTGCATCTTTCCAGCCCATGGCCGGGCCAAGCTTTGTGCCTATGTAAGCCCCGATAATAATGGAAGTGGCTATAAAAAGCATAAACACAAAGCTGCCCAGGTACCTGCCCCAAAAATAGCCGGCTTTGGTAATAGGGTAGGTGAGGTAATAATCTTTAGTGTTATTTTCAATATCCCGATAAAGCGGTTCGCCCATGATCGATGAGCTTACCAGCATCATAAACATGGTAATACCCGCGCACCATAATGCCAAAACAAAAGGCGCGTTAATGTGCTCCTTATCGCCCAGCGGTAACGATCCGGTGGCAAATGTCATGATGGTAAATGCAAGGGCGGCGGCAAAATAAAGATAAACCGCGGGCCTTCTGAGGCGGTTTTGCACCTCGAAAATGAATATTTTCCGAAACATAATATTTTGTTTTTAAGCGGGTTAAATGGTGTTTACATCTACGCGGGTGGCAATATTGCTAAAGTATACATCCTCCAGGTTAGGGGTTGCGGCAATAAAGCCGTTGCCCGGTTCGGTATCCTGTATAATGCGGATGTGCAGCTGCCCCGTTTTTAACTGGGTAGAGATAACCGAAAAATCATCTTTGTAAAAATTAAGATCTGTTTTGTTGATGGCTTTGCTGTAGATTTTGCCTTCCAGTTCGTTTACGGCGGTATCGGGCTGGCCGGCATACAGTACTTCGCCCTGGCAAATAATAGCAAAGTTGGCGCACAGGGTGCTCACGTCCTCTACAATATGGGTGCTTAAAATCACAATGGTATTCTCGCCCAGCTGGCTCAGCAGGTTGTAAAAGCGGTTGCGCTCGGCAGGGTCAAGGCCGGCGGTTGGCTCATCAACAATAATGAGTTTGGGGTTGCCTATCAAGGCCTGGGCGATACCAAAACGCTGTTTCATCCCGCCCGAAAAGGTGCCCAGGTGTTTTTTGCGGTCTTTAGATAAGTTCACATTTTCGAGCAGGCTGCCCACCAGTTCTTTACGCTCGGCGGCATTGCCTATGCCCTTAAGCTGTGCAATATGGTCAAGCATGCGTTCGGCCGATATTTTGGGGTATACCCCAAACTCCTGCGGCAGGTAGCCAAGCAGCTGCCTTACCTGGGTTTTGTTTTTAAGCACATCCAGGTCATCTAAAAAAATGCTGCCTTTATCGGCTTCCTGCAAGGTTGCAATGGTGCGCATCAGCGATGATTTGCCTGCGCCATTTGGACCCAATAAACCAAACATACCGTTATTTAATGTGAGGGATACATCCTTTAATGCATGTACCCCGTTGGCGTAAGTTTTTGAAAGGGAATTGATTTGTAATTTCATAAGTTACTATTGTTTAAGGTGGATATAGGGTAACAGGCTGTTTTTGGCAGCTCCGTTTATGATGAGCCGGGTGCTATCGCCGGGGCGATAATCCAGCTGATTTATTTTAGCTTCGTTAAGGTTTAGGGTGCTTTTGTTGAGTACCTGTAGTTTGGCTACATTAAAGTGGTTGCTTTTTAAGATAGTAATGTGCGAGCCGCTGAAAGGACTTAACCCAACGGTAGCGTTTAACAAGCCGATGTTATTATTGGCCAATACAACCTGGCTGCCATAATCCTGGCTTATGATTAAACTATCCTGTTTAAAGCCATTAATCATTAGTTTGCCATAATTCCAGTTGTCGTTTGTTGTAGTATCAATAACGCGTTGCCTATTGATAATCATGAAGGCATTGGCGGTTACACTTGTAAGGCTGGGACAAGATATGATAATGCGGTAATTTTCATCATTGTAAAACCGGTTGGTGTTGTATTGGATGTTCATTTGCAGCAGCCTGCCCTTTTGGGTAAACTGTACGTAATCAAGAATGTTTGGATCGGCCTTCACACCAAAGGCACCCTGTACCACCTCAACACTGGCTTTATGCGCGGCATTTATTTCCAGTGCATCAAAATCCTTGTATGGCAGCTGGGTAAAGTGCGAATAAAAGTTTTTGTACCGGCCGGTTAAAAATTCTTTTTTCAGCAGCAGGTCGTACCCACCGATGCATAGCACCAGGAACACTAAAGCGGCTATAAATATTTTTGTACTCGTTTTCATTTGTTTTCGTCTGCTTTAGGCTGGGTTAAGCCGGCCGTGTATTCCTTGTACATCTTCTCCAGGTCTTTGATATCGATATCCAGCAGGTATATATTCCTGAAAAAATCTGGCAGTTGCTGCTGAATAAAACGCTGCTTGCGATAGGCCTTCACCTTTTGCGGCCCATCTGGTGCCACAAACAAGCCCAGCCCGCGTTTATTGATCACCACTTCCTGCGATTGCAAAAACTCGTACGACCGGATAACCGTGTTGGGGTTCACCTCCAGCTCAACGGCCAGATCGCGCGTGGAGGGGATCTTTTCTTCGGGCAGCCATTTGCCTAATAATATATTTTCGCTCACATAAGCTGCTATCTGCAGGTATATGGCATCCTTATCTTTAAATTCCATAATGCATTACACCTGTTTTTCCTTGAGGCGAAAGTAAGCAGCCGTCCATAAAATAAATGCCATAATGATATATACCAACTGGCCTGTCCATACAAAGGCCTCTGCATTTACGCCAAAGTATTTCCCATTCTCCATAAAGCCTACCGAGGTAAAAGGAACTACCTGGATAATATCCCTGTGTATCATATGCGCCATAGCTATATTGTTGAAGATGATGAGTATAGCTATCACGATAAAAAACAGCAGCGCAGTTTTTACAAAATGGAGTTTTTTGAAGTAGATAGCCCCCAAAAAGGCGATAGAATGAAACAACGAGTACAAAATAAGGATGATGAACACCACATTGCCGCCAAAACCAAGCACGCGGTAAAAAAGGCTGAATATTTCAAGTGGCGGCCCCGGAAAATGTTTAGCGTGTAATAAAAACAGCATCACCATGTAAAAACAGCCTATTGATACCACCAAAAATACCACGAACGAGTATAGCCAGGCCACCAGGTATTTTTCAAAATGGGTACTTGGTAAGGTTAAGGCACCCAGCGCTTTTTTGTCGTCGCCCAGGTCGGCAAATATGGTGCTGGTAAATATGGTGCCGGTGAACAGTATAACCCAGGCCAATAGTAAAAGCTGCAGCGGCAGCTCCATACGCACATCCATCAAAAACACCAGGAAACTCCCCCCCAGCAACAGCACACAGGTAAGTACTGTTATTGACATCAGGTAGCTCTTATAATGCTCGGTTGTATGTTTGTAAAACAGCCGGCCAAAACGTTTCAGGTTAAATATCTCGTTCATTTGCTGTTGCTTTTAAGGTTTGTAAAACAGGGTGGTTGCCAGTAATAATGGCATTAAACAGCAGTTCAAGATCTACTTTGCTATACTCGCCGGTAGTGTTTTGCATAATGACGTTTTTGCCGCGCTGGCCTTTTTCTTCGTATAGCACAGGCAAGCCCTCGGTGTCGGCATAGCTGCCAAAGGTTATTTTTTCGGCTACTTCATCCATCGATTGGTTAACCACTATCTCGCCTTTATGTAAAATGAGCAGGGTATCAATCAGGCTATCCAGGTCGCGTACCTGGTGGGTAGATATCACAATACACCTGTCTTCGGTTAATACCGAAGCTATCAGCTTACGAAACTGTACTTTTGAGGGAATATCTAATCCGTTGGTGGGCTCATCCATGATCATCAAACCTGTATTGGTGGCAAGCCCGAAAGCAATCATGGCCTTTTTTTGCTGGCCGTAGCTTTGCTTATCCATCACGGCATCCATATCAACATCCAAGGCGGCCAGGTACCGGTAAAAATCGGCCTTGCTGAATTTTGGATAAAAAACCGCGGTGCTTTTAACATACTGGGCGGGTGTAATATCGGGCACAAAAAGTTCTTCGGCCAAAAAGTAAACATCTTCCAAAACAGAAACCGGCCTGCCGAAAACATTTTTGTTGTTATAATAGCAGCTGCCCTTCGCCGGGTAGATAAGGCCTATCATATTTTTGAGCAGGGTTGATTTGCCGGCCCCGTTTTTGCCAAGCAGGCCGTAGATATGACCTTTACTCAGGGAAAGGTTTAGTCCGCTAAAAAGCGGCTTGGTTTTTTGGTACCCGAAATGCAGTTCTTTAATCTCTATCATAATAGGTGCTATAGTTAGATAGTGCACTACAAATGTACATAACTAAATTTGAGATATACAAGCCTCATAAAAAATAATTTTTAATAATATTTCCGGTGGTATATTTCAAAATATAGCAGGCAATCAGTGCAATAAGTTGACGGAAGGCTGTTTAAGAAGGGAGGGAGAAAAATAGTAACGAATTTTAAAGAGCCGGTTCATTGCGGGCGTTGTTGCCACACGTGCGTGGAGAGATCAACAGAAGAGGCGAAGGAATGGGCAACCCCTCCCAGGGCTACGATGCATGTGCACATTAAGCCTGGGTAAGCCATCGAATGATTCTTTACCCCAAGTAATTCACATATTGCTCCTCAAAAGTACCATCGCTATACAGGTCGAGAAGGCCGTAGCCCGGGGCGGTCTGGCGCAGGTTACCTTCCCACCAGGCACCGCTTACCGCGCCGTTGCAAATGTAGGTAACGTTGTTGTACACCACCTTATCGCGTAGGTGGATGTGGCCGGCCAGGCATAGCTTTACGTTAGGGTATTGGGCAAACAGGTTAATGATGCGGGTGCTATCGGTATGCATGTCGCCGCCCAGTATTTCCCACTTGTTAATAATGTTATCGGCTATTAGCACGGTGGCGCTTAGGATAGGTATATGCGACATAACGAGTATGGGCATAGCCGCATCTGTGGTTTTCAGTTCGTTTTCCAGCCAGGCAAATTGTTCGTCGCCCAGTTTGCCAATGTACCAGGTACCATCAACATCCAGGTGAACGCTATCAAGTAAAATAAACTTCCAGCCGCCCTGTATAAAGCTGTCATAAGGGGTGGCCAGCTGCAGCTGGTCCATGCTGTATTGTTTGCCGTAAACGGCTTCGCTTTTATTGTTCTCGTTCCACCAAATATCGTGGTTGCCAAGACAAAAATGGGTGGGTATGCTGGTTTCGGCTTTCAGGATGCCTTTCATCAGCTGCCATTGGGTGTTAATAGTGCCCAGGTTTTCCTTGTTCATGTCAAAAACAATATCGCCGCCGTTCAGTATAAGGTCGGGCTTTTGCTGCTGTACATGGTGCAGGCATTTCACAAATTTGGCAGGCGCACCAAACTTATCTTTCAGGTGAATATCGGTAACATGAGCTACCCTTAACGCACGCCTTTTAGGGTCGATACCTTGGCTTAACCCAATTGACGGCACCAACAACAGGCCGCCAATATTTTTTAATGCTGCTCTTCTTTGCATTGTTAAACGTAAAATATAATCTGATGCTACTGTTAGTCTTTAGCCGAAGTCTTAAGTTCTAAGTCAAAAAGCAAATTCGACTTAGAACTTAAGGCTTAGTACTTTCAACTTAATATTAAACCAACGGATCGCCTCGCTCATCTTGCTCTTCCTTGTCGGGCTTCATCTCCGATTGGATCATATCTTTTTCAAACTTCTTCTCGTCTTTGATGTTGCGGCGCACCAGCCAAACCACCAGCGCGACTGCTATAAGCACTGCTAAACTTACTTCAAGATAATTTATATTGTTCATAAATCAGGTTTTACAAGCGCATGTAGCCAGTGGTGCAGGCTTAATTTCATCAATGTCCGCTGCAAACAGCGTAAATGCCCGATCCCCAAAAGTAACTTTTGATTTCCGGCACCTATTTCTTAACGAGATGTAGGGAAAGGGCTCGAACCTTTCATATGCCGCCGTCCGGCGCCCTACGCAGCGGTATACCTTTGTTCACCTGGTAACCACTGCAAAGTTAAACCACCCAAACCGGAATTTTACCGCTTGGGTATTATTTAACAGAAAGGTAATATAGTGTGGAAAATTGCCCGGAACCGCGGATTAAACCACCCTTAAAATCCCGTCGATTCTCTTTTTATGATGGTTGATTTTAGTACCAGTGTTTCGTTTGGTTCAAAATACTTCTTATTCAATATTTTAAATAGAATGCCCGCAGCTTCTTTGCCCATCTCAAAAGCAGGCTGCGTAATGGTACTAAGTGACGGGTTTAAAAGCGGTGCGGTTTTGAGGTTCGAAAAACTAATTATCTTAATGTCGCGGGGGATATTCAAATTAAGGTCTTTGCATACATAGTAAAAAGGCAGGGCCAGGTTCTCGATAGATGTTATAATGCCATCGGGTTTTTCATCAATCAGCAGTTTTTTTATCAGCGTGTAATTCTCATCTTCATTGTTAGCGTCGTTTATAACTAATGCATCATTTTTGATAATGCTGTTATCGTTTAATGCAGCACAATATCCGGCAAATCGTTTTCTTCCTGTCGATAGGTTATTTAAGGCCATCAGGTAGGCGATTTTTTTGCATCCACACTCAATTAAATGGCAGGTGGCATTATAAGTGCTTTCGTAATCATCAGTAGTTATTTTTACGGCATCTATATTTTCATTCACCCTGTCGAAAAAAACAACTGGCAACTGGTTAATAATGTCCTTGAAATTTTGATCGTTATTGGTTTCACTTGCTACCGAAATCAGGATCCCGTCAACCCGGCCACTTAGCAAACGGCGCATAAAGGCCATTTCCAAATCGCTGTTTTCGTGCGTTTGATAAATCAAAACATGGTAATCATGCCGGCGTGCTATTTCTTCGATGCCGTTAATAGCCTGCGAAAAAAAGTTATTGGTTACTTCGGGAATAATTACAGCAATGGTTTTTGTTTTATGGCTTCTTAAATTACTGGCAGCGGGGTTGGGCTCATAGTTTAATTGTTTAGCCAGTTCCAAAACCTTCTTTTTGGTTTCGGGGCTTATTTCATGACTGTCCCGTAGCGCCCTTGATACTGTGGCGGTTGATAAATTAAGTGCTAAAGCGAGTTCTTTTAAATTGATGTTACCCATTGCGGATACCTGTTTATAACGGTATAATTTTACTAATATAATGGGGTTTATGCAAACGTTTACGTAAATAAATGGATGCCAATGCCGCAAACTAAACTAAAAGTTTAACAACTTAGGTGCCTGATACAAAAACAAAATCCTGGCTGTACGGCATATGCCTGGATAATAAACCTGCTTAATTTTTCTTTATCGATAGTTTATCATGAAAATATTTTCTTTTTTGGCTTTGCTTGCGATGCCCTTTGCCGGTTATGCGCAGCAAAAAACCTTTAACATAACCGATTACGGCGCGAAGGCCGATGGTATTACCAATAATACTGTAAGCATTCAGAAAGCTATTGACAATGCGAACGCGCAAGGCGGTGGCATAGTGCATGTTCCGGCCGGGAAGTTTTTAACGGGTGTTATCAACCTGAAATCCAACGTTACCCTAAACCTGGCTGCTAATGCCGTACTGCTTGGGAGTGCAAAACGGATTGATTATGGCGAAGGCCATGCATCGCCCCTAATATTTGCTAAAGATCAGCAACACATTGGCATCACCGGGAAAGGAACAATTGACGGCAACGGCGACGAATTGCTGAAAGATCTTTTCGCGATGCTGAAAGCCGGGAAATTGCGGGATTCGTTATGGCAAAAAACGAATCCCTGGGGGCAAATCCAACCCGAAGAGCCAAATCGCCCCAAACTAATTGGCTTTTTTAATTGCATTGGCATCCGGGTAAAAGGTATAACTATTCAAAATGGACTGGTGTGGATACAGGATTACCGGGAGTGCCGCGATATGGTTATCGACAGCATAAAAGTAATAAGCAACACCTACTGGAACAATGACGGCATCGACCTGGTAGATTGTAAAAATGTAAAGCTTACAAACAGCTTTTTTAATGCCGATGACGATGGCATCTGCCTGAAATCGAGCAACCGGAATAGTTGCTGCGAAAATATATACATAGCCAACTGTACCACACGTTCAAGCGCCAGCGGTATTAAATTTGGTACCGCTTCATGGGGCGGCTTTAAAAAAATTACTATAAAGGACATCAAAATATATGATACCTACCGCTCGGCAATTGCCCTGGAATGCGTTGACGGCGGTGTGATGGAAGATATTGACATCAGTAACATTAATGCCGTTAACACGGGCAATGCTATATTTATACGCCTTGGCCATCGCAATAAAGATACTGTAGTGAGCAAGATTAACGGTATCCGCATAAGCAACGTAACTGTTGATGTGCCCAAAGGCAAGCCCGATAAAGGATACCCAATGGAAGGGCCGGAGGTAAAAGGCAGGCACAACCCCTTTCCATCATCAATTGCCGGTTTACCGGGGCATCCTGTTCAAAACGTAACCCTGCAAAATATAAAAATAGTATATCATGGCGATGCCAGTAAAGCTGTAGCCCACGTAAGTTTAGATTCATTGAACAAGATACCCGAAAACCCGCATGATTATCCTGAATTTTCGATGTTTGGCGAATTGCCCGCCTGGGGTTTTTATGCCCGCCACGCGGCAGGGCTGAGCTTTAAAAATGTAACACTTAGCTGCGCCGGGCATGATTTTAGGGCTGCCTGTGTGTTTGAAGATATTGACGGGTTAACCCTTAACTCACTTAAAATACCGCAGGTTAAATCGTTACCCGTAATAGCGCTTTTTGGCGTTACTAAATCGTTAATGCAAAATATTATGGTGCCCGGAAGTGCTAAAAATAAGGTACTTACAAAATAGGTAAAGGTTGATGTACGTAATCGTTTACGTAAATAAATACCCCCAATTATGTAAAACCGATGTTTTTTTTAGTGAATTTTAAAACATTATAAAGCTAAACTGTGCCTTTAAGCGCAGTTCATTTTAAAACTTATTTATTGGATTGCCGGTTTATAAATGGCCTGCTGGAGTTTTTACTCCAGGGTTTCCGGGGGTAGCGATAAGTATAATTTAGAGTTAAACAGATGAGGGCTTTACCAACGTTTAATAATTAATTGTTTGAATGGTTTACGATATGGAAAAGTTAACTGAAAAAGAAATTTCGCCGCTGCCAAGTTTGGATGTTTGGGAGGATGATGTATTAAGCAGGTACCCCGAGCCCGGCACGGCTAAAGCCAAAGATGAGTTCAGGGTTTATAATGATGCCGAAGATAACCCGGTAAGGGAGTTTTACAGGCTTAACCATACTTACCAAACCTATGGTAACGTTTTAGCAAAAAAGGCTAACTTTTTACAGTTTGATAAAATGGAAATGCCGTGGTGGTCGGCAATGGAGTATTTGAATACACTGGTTGATGAATCGGATCCGGATATCTCGCTCGATCAGTTGCAGCATTTATTACAAACATCTGAAGCCATCCGTGCTGATGGGCATCCTGATTGGTTTGTATTAACTGGCTTTATCCACGATTTGGGCAAGGTGCTTTGCCTTTTTGGCGAACCCCAATGGAACGTTGTCGGCGATTCATTCCCGGTAGGATGCAAGTTTTCGGATAAGATAGTTTACCCTGAGTTTTTTGCCGCCAATCCCGATAGCACTGACGAACGCTATAATACCAAATACGGTGTTTACACCCACCAGTGCGGATTGGATAACGTGCACATGTCATGGGGGCACGATGAATACCTGTACCACATCACCAAAGATTATTTGCCCGAGGAAGCGTTGTATATGATCCGTTACCATTCGTTTTACTCGCAACACCGCGAAAAGGCTTACGATCATTTGCTGAATGCGCATGACCAGGAGATGTTTAAATGGGTTGATAAATTTAACCCGTATGATTTGTATTCAAAAAGTCCAAAACCACCGGTAGTATCGGAGTTAAAGCCTTACTATGAGGATTTGATTGCCAAATATTTGCCGGCTACTGTTAAATTATAATTTTAATGTACCCCTATAACAGCGATTTTATTTGATTTATTTGATTTTAGCCTGTCACGCTTAATCTGTAAAAATAACACCTTTTGCAGGTTAAGCTTAAAACAGGCCATCTTTAAAAGAACGATTATCATCTTTTAAAGCGATGGCAAAAATCAAGTAATCATCGGCAAAAACGCTGTAAGGCACATTTATCGATAAATAAATATTTGTACTTTTCACAATTATTCCTGCTTGTTAATTTAAATGATTAAATAGTTACCGGTTGTTATGAATATGGATGCAGATAAAGATTTAGTGTTTCGCTTACACGATGATGACATCGGGGCATTTGATCTGCTTTATCAAAAGTACCACCAGGCCATTTACCGTAATATTTACAAACTCACCAAGGATGATGATGTTTCCTGCGATATTTTACAGGATATTTTTATCGCATTATGGGAAAAACGTGCCGAAATTAAGGCCGACCAATCGGTAAGCGGCTGGCTTTTTGTGTTGAGCTTTAACAAATCAATATCACATTTACGCAAGAAGCTACGCGAGGCTGCGGTTGTTAATGCCATGCCTTTTGCCGAAATAGAGCAGGATGATAGCAACCTTCACTTAATTGACGACCAGTATTACTTATTGCACCAGGCCATTAACCAGCTATCGCCCCAGCGTAAAAAAGTATTTACCCTTTGCAAGTTAGAAGGGAAAACTTACGAGGAAGCAGCCGAAACGCTAAACATATCTAAACATACCGTTAAAGAGTATCTTGGGCACGCGGTTGCGGCCGTCAAAAACCATATCCACGAACACCAGGCCGAATGGAAAACCGCCGGCGTGTTGCTGGCCTGTTATTGGGTTGGTATCGACCAATAATTTCGATCTATGATGTATAGTGTGGGCAGTTAAAATTAATAGAGCTTACTTCACACAAACAAAAGCGGATTCCGCAAATCGAATGCGGTGCAAAACAACATAGAAACTGCTTTAATTTGTGGGTAAACACTACAAATTTACACGCTTCTTTTTGTATATCAAAACAGCAATTTATTCATGCACAAACAGGTGAAAATAAGTTAATTAATTTACACTTTTTAACAACAAATGCGCTATTTATTGATACAAAAAGTACATTTTTTGATACAAAAATAAAACGAAGATTTTTCGCGTAAAAGTTCAAAAAAAACAGCCCGAAAAACCGGGCATTTTAAGCTTTAAAATACCCGTTTGTAATTTTTGATTTTTATTTGAAAATAATTACAAAACCATCCCCCCGTTTTAAACCTCCCGGCGTATTTATATAAAAATTGCTCGTGGAAACCATAGTTCAACGTTTAGAAAGGCTTTATAAAACTGATACCCTGACTCAGGACGACAAGCGCTGGCTTGCCGAATACCTGAAGGGAGATATCTCGGAGTTATACCTTATAGCGCTTGATGGTTTCAGTAAAGATGTGTTGGAAAAAAAACTCGTCCTTACCGATCAAGCATCCAGCGAAATACTCAAAAATATTCATCAACGTATAATTAAGCCTCCTGAACAGGAGTTTCCCACGAGACGGTTGTGGGTAAAAATGGCAATCGCGGCATCTTTTGCCACTGTTTTTTGTACAGCCTACGTATTCAGAAAACAACTGGATAATTGGATAGATCCTGTTAAGTACCAGGAAACAGTAGCGCTAAACGGCGAAATAAAACTAATAAGCTTGTCTGACGGCACCACCATATGCCTTAACTCGGGCAGCCGGTTAAACTATCCTGATAAGTTCAAACAAAATACAAGGGAAGTTACCCTTACCGGCGAAGCTTTTTTTAAAGTAGCGCATAACAGCGCTAAGCCGTTTGTCATCCATTCGGGTAAAATTACAACCACAGTTTTAGGTACCAGCTTTAATGTTAAAGCCTATAACGAAGATAAAGCCATTAAAGTAACCGTGGTAACCGGTAAGGTGGGGATATTGAACACAAAAGTAAAACAGCCCGCCGTTTTGCTTACACCCAATATGCAGCTGGTATATTCCAAAACTGACGAAACACTGGTTGCAAAAAAAATTGACGATGCCCTATCGGTCATTAGCTGGCAGGAGGGTAAGTTGCAATATCATAATACACCATTGTCTGATGTGCTGGCCGATGTTCAGCGCAAATATAACGTGGTGATTAAGGCCGATAAAAATCTGCTCAACTGCACGTTGTATGCCGATTTTAACAACATGCCACTGCAAAAAGTATTAAAGCTGATAGAAGCCCTTATAAACGCCCACTTTAAAAAGGAGGGCAGCGCCTATACCTTAAAAGGCAAGGGCTGTAATTAATATACCAATTATATAAAAACAAATAATGTTTGACCTAATTAAGACGCTATGAATTAAAAAACAGGGAAAGAGAAAAATGATCCTCCAAAATGGCCGGGCCAGTTTTGGAGGAATAAAATGCCAAAGATTTATTAATGGAGCATGCAGGAGGCCTCAAGAACCATAGCACGTTCCAGCTTGACCTATAACACTTTAATATAGCAAAAATATGAAAAAAACCATACCCGAAAGATTCTTTCGAGCCATAACACTCGTTATGAAAATTAATGCGATTATTTTATTAGTTGTCTGCTCACTATCGTCCATTGCCATGGCCGATAACTCATACGGACAAAGCGTGCTGGAAAAGCCAGTGACCCTTAAGTTGAAAAAAATGCCACTTTCTGATGCGCTTGAACGCATTTCGGCAAACACAGGTGTACGGATAATGTATACCGGGAATAATATTGAAAGTGATGTTAAAGTAACCCTGAGGGCGCGAAACGAGAAACTGCAAGCCGTTTTAAAAAAGGTTTTGCTTGACAATCAGTTTACCTACACCGAGGTTGAAGGCAGCTTATTGGTTAAGCCTGCGCCAAAGCCACCGGTTGAGAAAAAAGTGGAGCTTCCCCCGCCTACCATCATTACCGGTACCGTTGTAGACGATAAAGGTTTACCCCTGATAGGTGTTTCTGTTAAAATTGCAGGCCTTGCAACAGGAGCTGTTACCGATTTAGAGGGTAAGTTTAGGGTACAGGTAGCCAATGAAAACGCGGTATTGGTATTCTCCTATATCGGTTTTGATACGCAACGAATAACCGTTGGCACACAAACCGTTATAAAGGTTACGTTGGTGCCTTCGGCCAATTCATTATCTACAGTGGTTGTTGTAGGGTACGGTACCACAACCAAAAAGGAGCTAACCAGCGCCATTGCTACGGTTAAGGCCGAGCAATTTAACGCAGGTGTGGTATCAAGCCCTGCCGATTTGCTGGAAGGTAAAGTAGCAGGTTTAAATATTACCAATGATGGTAACCCCAATGGAAAAGCTTCTGTTACACTTCGTGGGCCATCATCAATAAGAACAGGCGACGCCTCGGTACCATTTTACGTGATAGACGGTGTACCCGGAGCCGATTTTAACTTGCTTGCTCCATCGGATATTGCCTCTATTGATGTGCTAAAGGATGCCTCTGCTGCTGCAATTTACGGAACAAGGGCTACCAATGGTGTAATTATAGTAACTACCAAAAAAGCCAAAGCGGGCCAGATGAGGATGACTTACAATGGTTACGGCGCATTTGAAAAAGTATCTAACCAGTTTGATGTAGCCAGTGCCGATCAGCTTAGGGCCTATGTAAAAGCTAACGGACAAAGTTTTACCCCGGCAAATGATAATGGTGGAAATACCGACTGGCAAAAAGCGGTTGAACGCAACACTGGTTTTTCGCAAAACCATAACCTGTCTTTTGGCGGCGGTACCGATAAAACTACTTATAACGGAAGCTTAAATTATCTTGACAACCAGGGTATTGTAAAAAGCAGCGGTTTAAAGCGTGTTATAGGCAGGCTTAATATTACGCAAAAAGCGCTGAATGATAAATTGAAATTGGATTTTTCGCTAAGCAACGCGGTTACCAACTCAAACCTGTTGGTTAATGATATTCCGTTGTCGACTGCTAATGGCCAAAGCCCCGGATTGTTTAAATCAATAGTTCAGTATTTGCCTACCCGTACCATTTATAATGCTGATGGTACATTTTATAACGACCCAACTTTAAAACTGGGTTATAACCCGGTCGGGCTTATCACCAATGATACCTACAAACAAAAAGTGAGCTTGTTGTTGGGTAATGTGCGCGGTGAGTTGATATTACCTGCCGGCCTGCTTTACAATTTTAATTTAGCTTACCAGGAAACAAATACCGATAACAATACCTATTACAATTCGGCATCGGAGCTTGCTCCCGGCCTTAACGGTAAAGCTATCCGGTCGACTTATACAGATACCAAAAAGCTGTTTGAAAACTATTTAACTTACTCACATAACTGGAATGAAAAGCACACCTTCAAAGCGTTGTTTGGTTATTCAATAGATCAAACCACAAAGGGTGACGGTTTCCAGTCAACTAATCAAAACTTCATTTCTGATGCTACCGGCTACAGTAACCTGGCCTTAGGTACGCCTGCCGCCGGTTACCGGGTTGATTACGGCAGTGTTAACCATGAAACTTTACGCCTGATATCATTTTACTCCCGCTTAAATTACAGTTACCTGGGTAAATACCTTTTGCAGGCATCATTACGCCGTGACGGATCAAACGCTTTTGGTACCAACAACCGCTGGGGATATTTCCCTGCTGCATCGGCCGCATGGCGTGTAATTGACGAGGGTTTCATGAAATCGCAATCGCTGTTTGATGATTTAAAACTGAGGGTTGGATATGGTAAAACAGGTAATTCATTAGGCTTCTCGCCCTATACACCAATAACGCTTTACGGTACCACAGGTAGTTTTTATTACAACGGTGCATACATAGGTGCTATAGGTGTTATACAAAACCCAAATCCCGATTTGAAGTGGGAAAGTACAGCCACGCTTAACGGTGGTATCGATTTCTCTATACTAAAAGGAAGGTTGGGTGGCTCGGTTGATATCTACAATAAAAAAACAACCGACATGATCACTACCGTTCCGGTATCACTGATCAATAACTTCGTATCCACCAAGGTAGAAAACGTAGGCAGCATGTCTAACAAAGGTGTCGAGATTGCCCTTAACGGTACACCTGTCAAATCAAAAGATTTTACCTGGAGCAGCTACGGCAACATTTCATTCAATAAAAATAAGATTACCTCACTGGCGCCAAATCTTTCTAAAATATATGTGGGTGATCCTGAAGGACCCGGACAAAGCGGTATCAAGGTATCTATTATTGAAGCCGGCTATCCGCTTGGCGAGTTTTATACGCTGAAATACCTTGGCCGTACCAACGGCGTATCCACATTTTTAGGTGCCAACGGTCAGTCAACCACCACACCTACAAGTGCCGATCAAACTTATGCGGGTAATGCACAGCCAACCTATACATTTGGTTTGGGTAACGATTTTACTTATAAAAACTTCAGCCTTAATTTCTTTTTCAGAGGTCAGGGGGGTAACAAAATCATGAATGCATCTTTGGCCAGCTTTAACCAGCCAACCCAGGCTTCGGCACATGGTGTACCTACCTTAACATTAAGCGAGCCTGGTACCGATGTTAACGCCAACTTGTATTCAACACGTTATCTTGAAAGCGGCGCGTTTATCAGGTTAAGTAATGCAACACTTGCTTACAAATTTAATGTTGCAGGTAATTATGTACATGGCATCCGTTTGTATGTTACTGGTACCAACTTATTTATTATCACCAAATACAAAGGGGTTGATCCCGAGTTGAATTTGAACATCGATAACCAGGCAAGCGGCCAGTTTATTGGTGTTGATAGTAATAATTTCTATCCAAAAACAAGGAGCTTCCTTGCAGGTATACAAGTTGATTTATAATAACCATTAACCTAACTGACATGAATAATTTAAAAAGATATATAAAACCTGGCCTTATTGCCATGGTTGTGGGCGCTATTTACCTTTCGGGTTGTACAAAATTAGATATTACGCCTAAATCAGCACTTACCCCATCTATTTTCCCAACTACCCCGGCGCAGTATGTAGCAGCCACCGGGCCTATTTATACCTCGTTTCGCGGGGCGCCGGGCAGGCAGTACTGGTTATTGCAAAATTTAAGTACCGATGAAAACGTGCTGGTAGCGCGTGGCGGTAACTGGCTTGATGGGGGTACCTATTCAACCGTGAACCTGCATACGGTAACACCTGATAACGGCATGACAGAAACCTGCTGGCAGTGGGGTTACGGAACCATAAGTTTATGTAACCAGGTCTTGTCATTGTTTGACGCTACCCCGGCAAGTGATGCTAAAAAGCAAACCGTTGCCGAAATTAAAACCATGCGGGCCTTGTCATACTTTTACCTGATGGATCTGTTTGGCAATGTGCCTATCAGCAAAAAGTTTGGCGATACCACCAACCTTGGCACCCAGCCAAGGGCAACTGTGTTTGCTTTTATCGAAAGCGAATTGCTGGCGCAAATTCCTGATTTGAGTGCTACATCGGGCGTAACTACTTATGGCAGGCCAACCAAAGGGTTAGCTTATGCCATACTTGCAAAAATGTACCTTAATGCGCAATACTATATTGGCACGGCAAGGTACCAGGATGCGGTTACCATGTGCGATAACATTATAAAAGGCGGCCAGTATTCTTTAGATGCCGATTACCTGGGGATGTTTAAACCTAACAACGGTCCGCAAATTAAAGATTTTATTTTTGCCGTTCCTTATGATGGTGTTCAGGCGCAGGGGCAGTATTATTCCCGCTGGACGCTTAACCCTAATTTGAAAAGTAAATATAAAATGCCTTATACACCAGATGGGCCTGTATATACTTACAAAGAGTATTATGCCTTATTTAACGACGCCAATGACATCCGCAAAAAACAATACCTGGTAGGCAAGCAATATAACAATGATGGCACGCCTATAAATATTACAACCACCAACATTGGGCTTGATGCAAGTTATAGTGGCCCTAATCCTAATGCTACTGTTGTACACCAGCTGGAGTTTACGCCTGATATTGTTTGGAAAAATAATGCAACCTTTGATATTGGTAATGATGAGCTCGCCAACGAAGAAGGATACAGGAACAACAAATTTTATCCGGACAGCTTAAATACAGATCGTAACCAGGGTAATGATGTGCCGATGTTCAGGTATGCCGATGTGTTGCTGGAGAAAGCCGAAGCCATTTTAAGAGGTGCAACTGCAACCAACGGCGATTCGCCTTTATCCTTGGTTAACCAGGTAAGGGCACGTGCAAAAGCTACCGCATTGGCAGCTGTTACCCTACAGGATATTTTAGATGAACGCGGCCGCGAACTGGCGATGGAAATGTGGCGCCGTAATGACGTTATCCGTTTTGGTCAGTTTGAGAAGCCATGGGGCATCAAAACAGATGCAAATCCCGCAAAACGCATTTTCCCAATACCAAGACCCGAAATGCAGTTGAATCCAAAACTGGTACAAAATCCAGGTTATTAACCAATATTGTTTAACAAATACAGGCCGCACACCGGCCTGTATTTGTTTTTTACCGTCTTTTGTTTTTAATATAATTGTTCTATCAGACTGTTAACAATAAAAGAAAAAGACCATGATTGAGTGTTAAAGCCTGGCGAAACGCCGAGGCGGGATGTCGTATATCGCGTGGCGGCGACAACTCACCCCGGCTACGCTGCGCTGGCCGACCCTCTCTCCGGCTAAAGCCGCAAAGAGGGTTTTAGGGATTTTTGATTTACATAGCATTGATTATAAATTAACTACTAACGCGAAACCCTCTATGCGGCGCAGCCGGAGAGAGGGTGGTCGGGCGTAGCCTCGACCGGGTGAGTCGTAGCCGGCGTTCGGGCAAATGTTTATGACATAAATTTCAATAACTCGTAAGTAGGTAAAAGCAATAACGTAAATTAAAAGTTAAAACCCTCTTTAACATTTCTATCTTATCAAATTTAAATAGGTTCTATATGTTGTTAAGCAAATTTTTTTCAGTACGTTTTTTTGCCCTGCTCGTTATTTTGATTTTTATCCGTGGAGGCGCAAATGCCCAGGTTAACAAGAATGCATCATACGCATTAATTGGCCGCGTAATACCAAAGGCAGCAGCACATTTTAAGGTAGAAGAAATCCCGGCGATAAATGGCAAAGATGCGTTTGAAATAGAAAGCGTTAACAACAAAATTGTATTAAGGGGTAATAATGGTGTCGCAGTAGCATCCGCATTATACTATTACCTAACCGAATACTGCCACTGCCAGGTAACCTGGAATGGCACCAATTTAAACCTGCCTGCAAAATTACCCGCGGTAACCACTAAAATTCATAAAAACACACCCTACCAATACCGGTACTACTTAAACTATTGCACGTACAACTATAGTATGAGCTGGTGGGACTGGAAACGATGGGAAAAAGAAATTGACTGGATGGCCCTGCACGGCGTTGATATGCCGCTTGCATTAACCGGCCAGGAGTATACCTGGTATGAAGTTTATAAGGATATGGGTTTTACAGATAATGATTTGAAATCGTTTTTTTGCGGCCCCGCTTATTTTTCATGGTTTTGGATGGGCAACCTGGATGGCTGGGGCGGCCCGCTGCCCGTTAGCTGGATGAACAGCCACCGCGATTTGCAAAAAAAAATACTACAGCGCGAAAGGGCATTGGGTATGAAACCCGTTTTACAATCATTTACCGGCCATGTACCCGCCGCGTTTACAACACGCTTCCCTAATTCAAAGTTAAAAAAAACCAACTGGAACAATGGTTTTGGCGATACCTATATATTGGATACCCACGACCCAATGTTTGACTTAATTGGGCGTAAGTTTTTAGAAACCCAAACCCGTTTATACGGTACCGATCATCTATACTCGGCCGATACCTTTAATGAAAATGAACCGCCAACTGATGATCCTGCCTATTTATCGGCACTAAGTTCAAGAGTTTACCAGGCCATGAGCAGCGCCGACCCGAAAGCCGTATGGGTGATGCAGGGCTGGCTTTTTTACAGCGACCGCAAATTCTGGAAAACGCCGCAAATAAAAGCTTTATTGGAGGCCGTGCCCAACGATCACATGATTATGCTTGATTTGGCAACAGAAATTGAACCCGTTTGGAAACGCACAGAAGCGTATTACGGCAAACCCTGGATATGGAACATGCTGCACAATTTTGGCGGCAATATCGGTATGTTTGGCCGGATTGAAGGCGTAGCGACTGGCCCTGCGCTGGCCCTTAAAGATACTGCATCGGGCAAGCTGGCAGGTATTGGCCTTACCATGGAAGGCATTGAGCAAAACCCGGTGTTGTATGAACTAATGACAAGTAATACCTGGCAAAGCGAGCCTATTAACCTGGATAACTGGCTTCGGTCGTACATTTTAAACCGCTATGGTAGCGTGAACCAGCATACAATCAAAGCATGGCAGGTATTAAAAGAAACAGTTTATAACGGTAAAGATATCCGTGATGCTTCGGAGTCAATTATAACCGGCAGGCCAACGTTTGATTCGGCCGCGGTGTGGACAAGGACTAAATTAAATTATCAGCGTAAAGATTTATTGCCCGCCTGGGACGAACTGATGAAGGCCATCCCCGCATGCAGCAAGAGTGATGGCTTTCAATATGACCTGGTTGATTTATCGAGACAGGTATTGGCAAACTATGCCAGGCCATTGCAGCAAAAATGGGTAAAGGCTTACGATGATAAAAACTTAGCAGACTTTGATAAATACAGCGTTCAGTATCTTCAATTGATTGGCGATATGGATGCGCTTTTGGCAACACGTAAAGATTTTTTATTGGGCCCATGGCTTGCCGATGCCCGTAAATGTGGAACAACGCCAACCGAAAAGGCAATTTATGAACGAAATGCCCGAAACCTGGTTACGCTTTGGGGCGATGAAAAAAGCCCGCTTCATGAATACTCCTGCCGCCAGTGGAGCGGTTTGCTCAACAATTTTTATAAAGTACGGTGGCAAAAGTTTTTTGCAGAGGCCCAGGCCGCGTTGAAAGCCGCCAGGCCAATGGATGCCGCCGCATTTGATAAAAATATAAGCGCCTGGGAGTGGAACTGGGTAAACACACAAAAGCTATACCCGGTAACCACCAAAGGCAATAGCATATTGCTGGCCCAGCAACTGTATAAAAAATATCGCACTAAAATAGGGGCAGACTTAAAATAACATTAATATTTAAGGCATATGGCCAATGCACCAATTATAACTGATCCTTTTATAAATACCGGCAACGGTAAAAATACGCCTGTAAAGTTACCACGCCTACTATCGTTAGATGCGCTGCGTGGCTTTGATATGTTTTGGATAATGAGTGGCGAAGGGGTGGTACATGCCCTGGCCAAAGCAACCAACTGGCCGGTTTTATTGTGGATGTCGGGCCAGTTGCACCATACTGATTGGAATGGGATTACATTTTATGATATGATCTTTCCGCTGTTTTTGTTTATAGCCGGTGTGTCTATGCCCTACTCTATGCATAATAAAATGGTAAAGGCGGGGGTAAATGATGCGCAGCTTTTACCCAAAGCCGATAAGCGGAGCATCTATTTATCCATGATTCGCCGTACCCTTATCCTGCTTTTTTTGGGGATGATTGTTAACGGTCTTTTCAAGTGGAACGGCTACGAGCAAACTCGCTTTGCAAGCGTGTTAGGGCGCATCGGCCTGGCCTGGTTTTTTGCAGGCCTCATTTATTTGAATTTTAATACCCGGCAGCAACTTACCTGGTTTGCTGTATTGCTAATAGGTTACTGGGCAGCCATGATGCTTATCCCGGTGCCGGGTTATGGCGCAGGGGTTTTAACCATGAATGGCAGCCTGGAATCATATATCGACAGGCTGTTGCTTCCGGGCAGGCTGCATGATAAAGTGCATGATCCCGAAGGTGTGTTATCAACCACCCCGGCAATTGGTACAGCCATGCTGGGCATCTTTACCGGTCAGTTTTTAAAATACCAATCGGCAAAATGGCCCATGTGGAAAAAGGGTGTGGCATTGTTTGTGGCCGGAGTAATTCTAATTGCCATTGGCTCCGTATGGAATTTAACTTTCCCTATCAATAAACGCCTTTGGACAAGTTCTTTCGTTTTGTTTGTAGGTGGATGGAGCCTGGTTTTCCTGTCTGTATTTTACCTGGTTATTGACGTGGCGGGTTATCGTAAATGGGCTTTCCCTTTTGTGCTTATCGGGGTAAATTCAATCCTTATTTACCTGGCATCCGAAGGTATGATCGATTTTCAGCATACCGCCCATTACTTTTTTGGCGGGCTGATCCAGTACGTATCGCCGCTATGGCAAGCGGTTTGGCAGGCCATAAGCATAGTGATTGTGCAGCTTGCTTTGCTTTATTTTTTATATCGAAACAAAATATTTTTGAAAATATAGTCGTGTGCGTTGCAGAAGCTCAGTGTTAAGTTAATATAGTACTAAGTCTTAAATCAAAAGTTATATTTTATTCTTTTTTGACTTAGGACTTTCGGCTAAAGACTATTACACGATTAACATTACATTGTATGATATCTTATAAAGGGCTACGTTTATTTTTTACTTTATTGCTATTGGTAGGCTCAACATCCGCATTTGCGCAGGATGTTGTTAAATATGTACAGCCATTGGCAGGTACCGCTGTTGCCACAACTGCGTCGGCAGTAAAACACGGTTCGGGCTATGCCGCATCGCAAGCCAATACTATCCCTGCTGTAACCACGCCATTCGCCATGACTCAGTGGACGCCGGAAACCCAGGCAACAGAAAATAAGTGCGTACCACCGTACCTTTATAAAGATAGCCTGTTTTACGGTCTGCGCGGCTCGCATTGGTTAAGTGGTTCATGTACGCAGGATTATGGCAGCTTTACCGTTATGCCCATAACCGGGAAGTTAAAAACCAACAATTACCAAACCTCATTTAAACACGCCGACGAGTTGTTAACCCCTTATTTATACAAGGTTAATTTAGCCGAATATAGCGTACATGCCGCCGTAACCGCCACCCCACGCTGTGGCATAATGCAGTTTACCATGGATAAGGCCGATAGCCTTTATTTAATGGTTACCCCCAACAGCGACAGGCACGAAGGTTATATACAGGTGGATGCCCAACGAGGGGAAATATACGGTTACAACCCGGCGCATCGCATTTACCAGGGATGGGGCAAAAGCGCCGGTTTTAATGGCTTCTTTGTAATCCGTTTTGAAAAACAGGCCGATCGCACGGGGACTTTTACCGATGGGCAAATTTTATCGGCCACAAGCCTGAAAAACATGCCTGGCTTAGGCGCATTTGCTGGTTTTAAAATGAACAAGGGCGAAAAGCTGGTGATTCGTATAGGTACATCATTTACCAGCCTGGATGGCGCCCGTAAAAATTTACAGGTTGAAATGCCCGGCTTTGATTTTGATAAAGCGGTTGTAACCTGTAAGGCAGTTTGGGAAAAAGCCTTAAGTCAAATTAGCGTTGCTACCGATAACCTGAGGGATAAAAATATTTTTTATACGGCCTATTACCATACCATGCAGCAACCCCGCCTGTTTAGCGATGTGGATGGCAAGTACCCGATGTTTGCAACAGGTTATAAAAATGCAAAGCTGGCAAAGGGTAATTATTACGATGATTTTTCGATGTGGGATATTTACCGGGCCGAAATTCCTTTGTATGAAATACTGAAACCTGCTTTTGTAAATGACCTGGTACGGTCGCTGATCATTAAAGGCAGGCAAGGGGGCTGGATGCCTATATTCCCCTGCTGGAACAATTATACATCAGAAATGATAGGCGACCATACGGCTTCGGTAATTAGCTCGGCCTATCTTAAAGGCATCCGGGATTATGATGTAAACGAAGCTTATGGCTTATTGCGGCACAACGCTTTTGATATACCGGCCAATAAAGCTGATTATGTGGAAGGCAAAGGCCGCCGGGCCCTGGATAGTTATTTACAATATCACTACATACCGCTGGAAGATAGCGTACCCGATGCCTTCCATAAAAAAGAGCAGGTTAGCCGTACGATGGAGTATGCTTATGACGATTATGCCCTATCGCAATTTGCGAAACAAATAAATAAAACAGCAGATTATAAATTGCTGATACAACGTGCGGGCTATTATAAAAATGTATTTGACCCGGCAACAGGCATGGTACGTGGCCGTTACGCCAATGGCAATTGGATAACTGATTACAACCCCGATAAAAAAGAAAGCTATATTACCGAGGGTACGCCCCGCCAATACACATTTTATGCTCCGCAGGATATTCCGGGCCTCGCAAAACTAATGGGCGGGCCAGCCAAACTGGAATCGGCATTAGATAGCTTGTTTTTGAAAAAAGAATACTGGCACGGCAATGAGCCGGGGCACCAGATTCCGTTTATGTACAATTATACTGCAGCGCCCTGGAAAACCCAGCAGCAGGTTCGCGAAATACTTGCAACGGAGTATAGCGATGGTCCGGGCGGCCTTGGCGGTAATGATGATGCCGGGCAAATGTCGGCCTGGTATATGTTTGCATCTTTGGGTTTTTACCCGGTAAACCCGGTATCGGGCCAATTTGTATTATGTTCGCCAATTTTTGATAAAGTAATATTGAAGCTGCCCAACGGGAAAAGCACAACCATAACCTGCCACAAAAAAAGTAAAAATTCAGCATACATCTACCAGGTTAAGCGGAACGGGAAGCTGAGCCTTCGTAATTATATCAGCTACCAGGAGATCATGAACGGTGGCAGCCTGGAATTTTTTATGCAGGATACACCGGATGCTAAATGGGCAACCCAAGCCCAATATCAACCTGGCCGGTAAAACTCAATAAGGGGGTAAGGATTATTGTGCCTATTTAAGCCGCAGCTTAAATAGGGTTTGGTTTAATGCCGCCAAGCTGAATTATGCAACAACTTTATTCTTTAATGAAAAGGGCTCTATGATGCTTTGTATGGTTGTTCGATTTCAATTAGCTTTTACATAACTGTTCCTAAGGGCCATAGGCCCGACACATATTGTAGCCACGGGTTTCAACCCGTGGATGAGTGCCTAAAGGGCATCAAAAGTGCCATCGGCACGGCCCATATTTGGGGATAAATCCAGGTATTTTCAATTTTGCTCAAACAATATATACGCATTGCTCATATGGGTCGAACCTACGGCTCTCAATCGTTTTCTTCGTTTCTTTCCCCGGGTTAAAACCCGGGGCTACAAGATTGGCCGAGGCTACGCCTCTGATTCGTGTAGAACAAGCCCGGATGTGTCCACAAAATATATCTTTAGAACTTAATCAGTAACCGCATCTGTGTTACCTATACAATCCGAAATAAAATAATTAAACGGGCAAATTTCAACCCAAAATTTGCCCCTTTTATTGGTGGGATACCCAATTTTTGAATTGCTCTGAAATATACTCCCTGTCGTACCGTCTCGAAAAAGCATCATAATTGAACAGCGAATTGCTTTATAATGGCTCCATGTCTTGCAGACAGAAGGGGACGGTTATCATATCTGCTTAAATTAATTTTGATTAACCATTTATAATCTATCGAATTGCCGGGTTGGCAACCAATGATAAAATATTGTTGAATACGTATTGTTTCGAGTGATTGTAATTGTTTTGGCTTTTAACAACCGGTTATGCCCTTTGTGGTGTGTTTAACCAACAAAGCCTGTTATAACCCATTTGTTTCTGAAGGATAAAGATGAAGTTGGAAAACAAACTATACCAGCATGGCCGCTAACCGGGCTATCCCGGTCTTTGATGGTCAACTTTATATAACCTTTGATAGTAAAAACATTAACCTATATATGAGAATAATCCTTGCCACGACCTGTTTTTTATTAGTATGCAAAATTGGTACAGCACAGGTAACCGCCACCAATCTGTTAACCGAAGATCAGAAAAATCCTATCAGCATTGATGCCCGTAGCCCACGGTTTAGCTGGCAGCTGGCTGCAAATGGCAGCAAGGCCAACAGCCAGGCCGCTTACGAGGTTCAGGTAGATGCTATTGATGCGGAAGGTGGCAAGCCCGTTAGTTTATGGTCAACCGGTAAGGTGTTATCAAGCCAAACGTTGTACGTGCCATACGGAGGCAAAACGTTGCAATCGGGACATAGTTATTCATGGAAGGTAAGGACCTGGGACATCAGCGGCAAACAATCCGCCTGGAGCGAACCTGCCCTGTGGACGATGGGGCTATTATCACCAACCGACTGGCAGGCAAAATGGATAGGCCAATCAACACCAGATGCGGTGAATGGCCCTGTTCCGTTATTAAGGGCCGGTTTTTCGTTAAACAAACAGATTAGCAAGGCAACAGCCTACATCACATCCCATGGCTTTTACGAGGCTCAGATCAATGGCAAAAAGGTGGGTGATGCCTACCTAACCCCTGGGTGGACAAGCTATAACAAAAGGCTGCAATACCAGGCTTATGATGTTAAAGATCTTTTAAAATCGGGTGATAACGCTATTGGAGTGGCGCTTGGCAGTGGCTGGTACCGCAGCCCGCTGGGCCCGTACAATCCACGGCCGGATTTTTACGGGAAAACCCTTGCGCTTTTGCTGCAAATTAAAATAGTTTACACCGATGGCACCGAAAAACTAATTGTATCCGACGAAAGCTGGAAGTCATCTACCGGCGCCCTCCGCTTTGCCGAAATTTATGATGGATGTATCCTGGATACCCGGCTTGCCCGGCAGGGTTGGTCGGAGGCCGGTTTTAACGACCGCGACTGGCAGGGCGTAAAAGTACAGACCCTGGATAAAAATAACCTGGTTGCCACCATCAATGAACCGGTAAGGCAGCATGAAACATTCAAACCTGTTAAAATTATCACTACTCCCCGCGGCGAAAAAGTGATCGACTTTGGTCAAAACCTGGTAGGTTGGGTAAAAGTTACCGTTCAGGGTCATGCCGGCGATTCCATTATGATATCGCACGCCGAGGTATTAGATAAGGCCGGTAATTTTTACACCGAAAACCTGCGTGCCGCCAAAGCCCGGAATATTTACATTTTAAAAGATAACAGCAAACAAACTTTCGAGCCGCAGTTTACCTGGCAGGGTTTCAGATATATTAAGGTAGCAGGTATTAAAGGCGAATTAAACCCGGCCGATTTTACCGGGATAGCCTTATATTCAGATATGAAGGTGACCGGTAGTTTTGCATGCTCAAACCCATCGCTTAACCAATTGCAACACAATATTCAATGGGGGCAAAGGGGCAATTTTTTAGATGTGCCTACTGATTGCCCGCAACGCGATGAACGGCTGGGCTGGACGGGTGATGCGCAGGTTTTTTCGCGCACGGCATCGTACAACATGAACGTGCACAACTTTTTTACCAAGTGGCTTAAAGATGTGGCTGCCGACCAGTACCCCAGCGGAAGTATCCCCTATATCATCCCCGATGTTTTTACTAACGGCAACAATGAAGTTGGCGGTAGTACCGGCTGGGGCGATGTATCAACCATTGTACCGTGGACAGTGTACTCGGCTTATGGCGATAAACAGGTTCTGGAAAATCAGTACGCGAGTATGAAAGCCTGGGTTAAGTTCATTGAAAAGCAAACCAAAAACGACCTTTGGGTTACCGGCAATCATTTTGGCGATTGGCTGTTTTACAGCGTGAACAACGACAGGGACGGTACATCTGCCATCACCAATAAATATTTAATAGCCCAATGTTTCTATGCCCACTCAACACAGATATTACTTAACAGCGCCAAAATCCTGAACAAAAAGGCCGACGAGCAGTATTATACACAATTATTACAAAGGATAAAAAATGCCTTTGTAAAGGAATACGTTACGCCGAATGGGTTGATATCATCTGATACACAAACAGCCTATGTGTTGGCGCTTGAGTTTGACATGCTGCCTGTAGCCCTAAGGCAACAAGCTGCCGAACGGCTGGTTAAAAATATAAAGCAGTATGATTACCACCTTACAACGGGCTTTTTAGGTACCCCGTACCTTTGCGATGCCCTCAGCAAGTTTGGCCATGCCGATGTGGCTTACAGGTTATTGTTACAGGATACCTATCCATCCTGGTTATACCCCATAAAGGCAGGCGCCACAACCATTTGGGAAAGATGGGATGGCATCAGGACCGATGGCAGCTTCGAGGAATCGTCTATGAACTCCTACAACCATTACGCTTATGGCGCCATTGGCGATTGGATGTATCAAAACATAGCCGGCATACAGGCAGGAGAGGCCGGTTATAAAAAAATAATTATTAAGCCGGCTATAGGCGGAGGCCTAACCTGGGCCGAGGGCAGTTATGATTGCCCGTACGGCCACATCAGCAGTAAGTGGAAAATAGAAGGCGGCAAGCTTGATATGACGGTTACCATCCCACAAAACACAACTGCCGATATTTTTGTGCCCGATGCGTTGGGTAAAACCTATCAAAAAGTTTCGGTTAAGGGCGGCGATTATCATTTTCAACGATAACCGGATTTTAGCTATCCTGTCAAAAGAAGATTTGGTGGCATTTAAGTTTGAAATTAATAGATATTTCGCGACAAGTAGCGTATCACCTAACCCTATAAATGAGTTACAGACGACAATGACAGATAGGGATGGTTTTAATATTTATGTTATGCATTATTGTGTAACCAATAAAAACCATTCCAAATTTTAAACGGATAACGGGTGTAACCAAACCTTGCTTTGCAACTTTAAATGAAAAAAACACTATGAGTTCTTCTCTTGGCCAAACGGATAAAGAGCTTACTGCACTACTCAAAAGTGGGAGTGTTTTGGCATTTACCCAGTTGTATCATAAATATAGCCCTAAGATGTACGTCAACATGTTTAAGATGGTGAAGGACAAGGAGGTTGTAGAAGAGATGATCCAGGTTTTATTTTCACGGATCTGGCATCAGCGCGAAACTATTACTTATGAGCGCGATTTTTCGGGTTATTTATATAGGGCAGGCTCGCATTTGGTGTGTGATTTTTATAGAAAGCTGGAAAGCGACCGGAAAATGACGGCCCACTTTAAATCGACTATTACCGAGCATTATTCGCACATAGAAGAAAAAATATTTTTTAAAGAAAGCGAAAATCTGCTGCTACAGGCTTTGGCAGAACTTTCGCCACAACAGCGGCAGGTTTACCAGCTTTGTAAGCTTGATGGATTTAGCTATAAAGAAACTGCCACAAAACTTGGCATATCTCCCCATACCGTAAAGGAATATCTATCTAAAGCAAAAAACGTTGTAAAATCTTACATGGTCAAAAACATGGAAATTGTTACCTTTTTGATGTGTTGTTTTTACATAGTTTTGTCCAATTAATTGGTGCGCAGTTTTTTAATTCGATTGATTGAGCCCCCCATATTTATTTTAATTACGTCTTTAGTAAAATAGTATAACTGCTGATAGATGAACTACAGGGAATTATCACTTCTGTTTGAAAAACTGGTAAAAAATGAATGCACTGAAAAGGAAGCAGATTTGCTGTTAAAGTTGCTGTCAGACAGATCTTACGACGGCATGTTCCGCCAGTTGGCAGAAGAGCAATTGCAGCAAACAGAGCAGGGTGTAAACCCAAACGAGGTGTCTGAAGAATCGCTGAACCTTAAATTGGAGGCGATTTTAAATTCTGGTTTGCCAGCAAAAAAAATCAACAAAAAAAATGTCCGCCATTTATATAAATGGTATGCTGCTGCTACCATGCTGTTGTTTTTGGCTATTGGCGCCTATGTTTTCAAAAAAAATAAACCGGCAAATTTGGTGGCGAATAACCACCCGCAAAAAATTACGTTTGGCGGCAATAAGGCCGTTTTAACTTTAAGCAACGGTCAAAAAATTAACTTACAGGATGCGGCTAATGGCGCTATAGCTGCCCAATCGAATTTCACTATTACAAAAACAAAGGAAGGGTTGGTGGTTTACCAGGCCAATGCTTCCGGCGAAGGAGGCAGTGCCGCATCTGCAGCGCCTTTATATAACACGATTACAACACCCGATGGCGGCCAATACGAGGTTGTGCTTCCCGATGGGTCAAAGGTGTGGTTAAATGCTGCATCGTCCATAAAATTCCCGGCGCAGTTTGCGGCAGATAAACGTTTGGTTGAGTTAACCGGCGAAGCATATTTTGAGGTGACGAAAGTTTTTATTCCTCTAAAAAAGGCAAATAAGTTTGAAAAGATGCCCTTTGTTGTTTTGAGCGGCCGCCAACAAATAGAGGTGTTAGGTACCAGGTTCAACGTAAATGATTACCGGGAAGAGAGCAGTGTGAAAACAACCTTGCTTGAAGGATCGGTAAAAGTGAATACGCTTAGCGATGACGGCCAGCAAACATCCCCCTCATCAGCAATGCTCAGGCCGGGGCAACAGGCAAACCTGGATCGTGGTAACATAAAGGTTAGTGCGGCTGATACCGCTTCGGCAACTGCGTGGAAAAACGGCTTTTTTCAATTTGACAACGAAGATATTTATGTGGTGATGCGAAAAATTGCCAGGTGGTATAACATTGATGTGGATTACCGTGGAGACATGCGCGGTAAGGTCTTTTCAGGCGTGATATCAAAATATAGCAACGTAACCGAAGTACTGAAGATGCTGCAGTTAACCGGCAGTGTTTCGTTTGCCATAAAGGAGCGAAAGATTACCGTATTTTAACATTTTTCACCAATCATTTGCCGACGGCCTTAAATATTAACTATGGCAGCTATAGTTGCTGACCACCATTTTTTTAGGAAATAGTTTCTTTAATCCCAATCTACCTGGTCCGAATTATTACTTCGATGATCTTATATTACTATGCTTATACTCTATTTATAAGGTTCTGGTTAATATTTAGTGTGCTACTTTATTAATAATAAATTGATCCCCCCCCTTTTATCCGCCACCTCCGTCTTTACAATAACCAATACCTAAATGAGTTGCGTGGCGTGCTGTTTTGTTAAAACAATCACGGTTGTCATGAAGCTATAAATGGGTTTTCAATAAAAGAAAACAATAACCAGCCTAAAAAACGAAAGGAGAAGTACTATGAATTAACCTTACTAAGCCTCAAGGTAAAAACAAAACCAGGGATGCTTGCGACAGCCCTGGTCAACGTTGGCCTATTGAAATCATTCCCGTTATAGAAACAACTTTCATTTCATAAACCTAATTCCAAATGTATAAAACTTATACGGCATTTTGTTGCGGCATAAATTCCCGCGTAATGCTCCAATTCATCAAGATAATGAAGCTTACCATTATTTTAATAATTGCCACTCTGCTACAGGTTAGTGCTGCCAGTTACGGGCAAAAAGTAAACCTGGCAGTAAAGGAGGCATCGCTTGAAAATGTTTTAAAGCAGATAAAGGCACAAACCGGCTTTAACCTGCTTTACAATCCCAATGCGCTTAAAGAAACCAAATTGATCAGCCTCGATCTTAAAAACGCTTCTGTTGATTATGTGCTGCAAAAATGTTTTGATGGGCAACCCGTTACCTATCTCATCGAGCGAAAAACCATTATTGTTAAAATGAAGCCCCCGACGATGGTGTTTGACGAGGTAAAGGACGAAAATCAAAAGGTTACGGTAACCGGAACAGTGAGGGATTCGCTTGGCACCTTGCCTGGTGTAACCATCAAGATAAAGGGCACCGGTTTAGGAACAAAAACCGATGAGAACGGAAAGTTTGTGCTGGATATACCCAATGATAATGCGGTACTGGTATTTTCTTTTGTTAGCTATATTACGCAGGAAGTGCCTGTAGATGGAAAAACCGTCATCAACGTACTGCTAAAATCAAATAAGAATTCAATAAGCGAGGTGGTTGTAGTAGCCTTTGGTACACAAAAGAAAACCGATTTGGTTGGCTCGGTTACTTCCATTAAACTGTCCGAGCTTAAAATTCCATCAAGCAACCTTACAACAGCGTTGGCAGGCCGCGCCGCAGGGCTTATTGCCTTTCAACGTGGAGGCGAACCCGGCAAGGACAATGCTGATTTCTTTATCCGTGGTGTTACCACCTTTGGTTACAAAAACAATCCCTTAATACTTATTGATGGGATGGAACTAAGCACCACTGATCTGGCCCGCTTACAACCAGACGATATTGCCAGTTTCTCTATCCTGAAAGATGCCACATCTACCGCTGTATACGGTGCACGGGGGGCCAACGGTGTAATTTTGGTAACCACCAAGCAAGGTAAAGTAGGTAAAGCACAAATAGCATTCCGGTTAGAAAACTCCATTTCAACTTCGGTACGGGATATCGAAATGGCCGATCCGGTTACTTATATGAAACAATCCAATGAAGCGATATTAACACGTAACCCATTGGGCATAACCCTTTACAGCGACGAGAAGATAGCAAACACTGCGGCCGGGTTAAATCCTATTATCTATCCCGCCAACAACTGGAAGAAGCAGGTTTTTAAAGATTATACCATGAACCAGCGCGCTAACCTGAATGTAAGCGGTGGCGGCGATGTTGCAAAATACTTTGTTTCGGGATCGGTAAACAGGGACAACGGCATGTTGAAGGTTGATCACCGAAACAATTTTAACAATAATATTGATTTAACAAGTTACTCGCTTAGATCAAACATTACCATAAACCTTACTAAAACAACGGAAATGATTGTCCGTTTAAGCGGCAATTTCGACGATTATACAGGCCCTTTGGATGGCGGTGCGGAAATGTACAGAAAAGTTATGCGCTCCAATCCTGTACTATTCCCTCAATATTACCCGGTAGACGCTGATCATGCGTTTGTTAAACACATCATGTACGGCAATTATGACCAGGGTGGCTATACCAACCCCTATGCAGATTTGACCAAGGGGTATATGAACTATTCACGATCACTGATGCTGGCACAGTTAGAAGCCAAGCAGGATCTGTCTGGATTAATCGACGGGCTTTCTTTAAGTGCCATGATGAACATTAACCGTACATCATATTTTGATGTCAGACGGTCATACAATCCTTATTTTTATTCGCTTACCGGGTATGATCCTGTTGCTAATACCTATTCAATAACAAATATTAACGAACCCACCGCAACAGAATACCTTGACTACAACCAGGGAGGGAAAGATTTGAATTCTACCTTCTACGCGCAATCCATGTTAAGTTATAACCATCAGTTTAAAAAGCACGGCTTTAGTGGTTTGCTGGTATATATGATACAAAATAACATCAGCGCAAACGCTCCTGATCTTCAGCAATCTCTTCCCTTCAGAAACGTAGGGGTATCAGGAAGGGCAACTTACAATTACGATAGCCGCTATTACCTGGAGTATAACTTTGGTTATAACGGATCTGAAAGATTTTCTCAAAAACACAGGTTTGGCTATTTTCCATCTGCCGGTGTTGCCTGGAGTATATTCAATGAAAAATTCTTCGAAAATATTAAGCCCGTTGTTAATAACCTTAGGTTGAGGGCCACTTACGGATTTATCGGAAACGATGCTATCGGGTCGCCGTCAGATCGTTTCTTTTACCTCTCTAATGTGGATATGAATGCCAATTACCGGGGTGCTACTTTTGGAAACGGCCAGGGAGCAGGCACTTATTTAAACGGTGTAAACATATCCCGCTACGCCAATGACGACATCACCTGGGAAAAATCGACAAAAACAAACCTGGCGCTTGAAATAGGGCTTTTTAATAAGCTGAAGATCAACGCCGAGATATACTCCGAAAAGCGTAAAAACATCCTGATGTCGCGTGCGTCAATTCCGGTTACCATGGGTTTAACTGCCGATGTACGGTCAAACGTGGGCGAGGCTGCAGGAAAAGGAACTGATATTTCGATAGATTACCAGGACAATATAGGAAAGGATTTTTGGTTTTCGGCAACCGGAAACTTCACTTACGCCAGGAGCAAGTATACCGTTTACGAAGAGCCGGTTTATGACGAAAAATATCGCAGCCGTATAGGGAATCCTATTTTTCAGGAATACGGATACATTGCAGAGCGGCTTTTTGTTGACGATGCAGAAGCGCTGAATTCTCCGAAACAAAACTTTGGCCCTTACGGCGGCGGCGATATAAAGTATACCGATGTAAACCGCGATGGTCAAATTACAGATGCAGATCGTGTTCCTATCGGTAATCCACGATTACCGGAAATTGTTTATGGGTTTGGGTTTTCTATGGGGTATAAAAACTTTGATTTTTCGGCTTTCTTCCAGGGGTTGGCAAATGAATCATTTTGGATTGATGCCAACAGTACATCACCGTTTAATAACCAGACACAATTATTAAAAGCCTATGCCGATAGTCACTGGTCTGAAGATTCACGTAATGTTTATGCCCTTTGGCCAAGGTTAAGCCCGGATATTAACAATAACAACAACCAAACCAGTACCTGGTTCATGCGCGACGGTTCATTTTTGCGCCTGAAACAGGTTGAACTTGGGTATAAGATCTCTCAAAGTTTACAGAAGAGTTTGCACCTCTCCAACTTCAGGATCTATGTGAACGCAACTAACCTGCTTAATTTCAGCAAGTTTAAATTATGGGATGTAGAAATGGGTGGCGATGGCCTTGGCTATCCTATTCAGCGCGTGTTTAATATTGGTTTAAATGTATCAATAAGGTAAATACCGCATTAGGGCGCAATTAATTTATACCAGTTAAATTCATAAACACACATATTATGAGAAAATATATTGTAACAGGAACTTATGCATTGCTCTTTTTAGCTGCATTAACTTCCTGCAAAAAGTTTTTAGATGTAGTTCCGGATAACGTGGCCACCATAGATAACGCCTTTACCATGCGTACCCAGGCTATGAAGTTTTTATTTACCTGTTACTCCTTTATGCCAAAAAATGGCCAGTTAGGCGATGACCCGGCGATGGTTGGTGGCGATGAGCTATGGGAAATTCCCGAAAGGGGCGCCTATTTAGATATGGCCAAAGGCTTTCAGAGTAAGGTTGGTCCGCTGGGCGATAGGTTTCAGCCAATGTACCAGGCCATCAGGGATTGCAACATTTTCCTTGAAAATATTGGAAAAGTACCCGATATGCAGGAAACAGAAAGAAGACGATGGATTTCGGAAGTGAAATTTCTTAAAGCCTACTACCATTTTATCCTGGTGCGGATGTACGGGCCTATTCCGCTCATCAAAACTAATTTGCCTATTTCGGCAGATGTGAACCAGGTAAAAGTAGTTCGCGATCCTGCAGATTCTTGTTTTAGTTACATCGCGAAGCTTCTCGACGAAGCAGCACCGGGGCTGCCCTTAACAATCATCAGCCCGACTACCGAAGCAGGGCGCATTACGCAGCCCATCGCACTATCCTTAAAAGCAAAAGTATTGGTTACGGCTGCCAGCCCGTTATTTAATGGTAACACCGATCAGAGCAGTTTAAAAAACCTGGACGGAACACCGCTATTTAATACCACCTATTCAAAAGTAAAATGGGATTCGGCAGCTACTGCCTGCAAAAGGGCTATAGATGTGTGCGAATCTGCCGGCATAAAACTGTATGTCTATAACCCGGCTTTTCAACAATTTACCCTTACAGATACCATTAAAACGCAGTTAAGCATCAGAAACGCCGTTACCGAGAAATGGAACAGCGAGATCATCTGGGCTAATACCCAATCAAATACGGCTGATTTACAACGGTTGATATCAAGCTGGTGGGACCCATTATACCTTGACGGCGTTATTACAAGGGGAGAACTTTCGCCTCCTTTAAAAATTGCCGAACTGTTTTATACCGCTAATGGTGTACCCCTTGATGAGGATAAAACCTGGGATTATAACGGACGTTATGGTTTAAGAACCGCAGGGGATGCCGATAAGTTGTACATACGGAAAGGCTATACCACCGCCGGACTGCATTTTAACAGGGAACCACGGTTTTACGCAGACCTTGGCTTTGATGGCGGAGTATATTATGGACAGGGCCGTTTTGATGATAAAAAATATATGGACCTGTTTTACCTGGAGGGCAAGTTTAAACAGCGGGATGGTAAAGGCAAATACGGTTATAATACGGTAACGGGATACAACCTTAAAAAACTGATAAATTTTCAAAATACAATCAACTCATCTAACGATTACTCGGTTATTGACTATCCTTATCCTATAATGCGTTTATCTGATTTGTATTTGCTTTATTCTGAAGCGTTGAATGAATCAGGAGGGCCGTCGCCTGAGGTAAATAAATACATCGACCTGGTTAGGAAACGCGCCGGTTTAGGTACCGTTGCATCATCATGGACCAACTACTCTACCAATCCGGTAAAGTTCCAGAACCAGGATGGTATGCGTGCTATTATTCACCAGGAGCGCCTTATCGAGCTGTCTTTCGAATCGCAACGCCTGTGGGACCTGCGCCGGTGGAAAGAATCATCCAAAGAGTTAAATAACTCAATTAAAGGCTGGGATCTATCGCAAACAACCCCCATATCCTATTACCGCATCACTGTGCTTTTTAACCAAACGTTTGGGGCAAAAGACTACTTCTGGCCTATTGCAGAAGGTAACATGACAGCTAACAGGAATTTAGTTCAAAACTTAGGTTGGTAAAAAATATCATTTACAGGTTGATCACATAATTAAAACAGGAAAAATGAAAAAGATATATTTTATAGGAGGGTTGCTCGTCGCCCTTTTATGGTACAGTTGTTCAAAAGAAGGAAGATTAGACTTTGTAGATTCAAATGCACCAGCTCCTGCGCAAATAAGCGCGGTAAAGGTTGATGCAACTCCCGGGGGAGGCATACTAACCTATACGCTTCCGGCCGACCCTAACCTGGCTTACGTAAAGGCCGTATATGAAATACAGCCGGGCGTTTTCAGGGAGGCAAAATCATCAAGATATACAGATACATTACGTTTGGTGGGTTTTGGTGATACATTGAAACATGCGGTAAAGGTTTATAGTGTGGGTAACAATGAAAAGGTGTCGGACCCTATTTCAGTTGATGTAACGCCCAAAACACCGCCCGTTAAATCGGTGTTTAAGACCTCGAATTTTTCGGAAACATTTGGCGGCGTAAGCGTCTCGTTTAAAAACCCCGATAAGGCAGATTTGGCTATTGTGGTATTAAGAGATACCACAGGCAATAACAATTGGGTAACCGTGCGCACGTTTTATACCGCAGCAACCGCCGGTAATTTTGCTGCCCGTGGCTTTGAATCAAAACCCCAGAAATTTGCGGTGTTTATACGCGATCGCTGGAATAATAAATCAGACACGTTGGTTAAAACACTGACCCCTAAATTCGAGATTGAAATTCCGAAAAACACCTTTAGTAAATTGGTATTGCCAACCGACCAGACTGAACTTGCAGATCCGGGTTTTAATATTGAAAATATATGGAACGGATTGGCCGACAGGCGAATTTATGCTTCATCAAATGCCTCGTCGCTGCCGCAATGGATCACCATTGATTTGGGTAAAAAGGTTTTGATGAGCAGGTTTAAAATGTGGATGGAACCTAATGACCATTGCTACACAGGATCGGGTTTAAAAAACTTTGAACTATGGGGATCAAATTCGCCCGATCCGGATGGCGGATGGACACAGTGGACCTTGCTGGGCAATTTTACAACATTTAAACCATCGGGCTTGCCGCTGGGCCAAAAAACCAACGAGGATATCAATTATGCTACCAACCTGGGTGCCGATTTTAATTTTGATGTGCAGCCCTCTGCAGTACGTTACCTGCGTTTAAAATCGCTGGAAACATACAGTAGTCCGGGCCAGGTGGTAATCATGGAGATGACGTTTTTTGGCCAGATAGTACAATAGGTATTTTACTTAATTAATCGTAAAAATCATATAATGAAAAAGATATTGCATGTCGGACTAATAGTATTCATTACTATTTGTGTTTTTGCAGCTTGTACCAAAATGGATGCAACCTACAAACAATTTGTGGTTCCGGGTGGATTAACCTATACCGGCAAAGCTACCGCACCCAAAGCCTATTCCGGCCTTAACAGGATAAAGATTGCATGGCTAAGGGGATCGGACCCATCGGTAATAAAAGCCAAAATTTTCTGGAATAATTTTAAGGATTCTTTGTCTGTTGATATCCCGCCTGCCGGGGATACCGTAAGCGCGATGATTACCAACCTTGACGAAAAAAGCTATACGTTTGTTATTCGTACCTATGACGGGAAAGGAAATTCGTCCATACCTGTAGAAGTAGTAGGCGGCTCTTATGGTGTTAAATACCAGGCGCAACTGTTAACCAGGCCTGTAAACTCAACCGTATTAAGTGCCAAGGGCAAGCTTACCATTAATTGGGGCGGCGCCGATGTATCAAACGGGGCTTTTGCATCAGAAGTTAAGTACACAGACGTTGCCGGTAATGTGAAATCGCAGGTGTTTTCGGTGGATCAGAAAACCTCGGAAATTACCGATATTAAACCCAATACAAATTATAAGTTCAGGACGATATTTAAACCTGATTCTTTGAGTATCGACAATTTTTATACCGCTTATTCAGATGGAGGGTTATTTGCATTTGACAAGAAAGACTGGAAGATTATTGACTATTCAACGCAGCACTCAGCAGGAGACAATGCGGTAACCAATTTTATTGACGGTACCGACGCAACACGCTGGCATACCTGCGCCGGCTGTTCAAGCTATCCGCATTATGCAACAATAGATATGGGTATAGAAAGAACAATTACCCAATTTGGTGTTTGGCGCACCACTTTTGAAACCGGAGGTGACGACCGTGGACCTGATAAATTTCAGTTTTTTACCAGCACTGATAATAAAAACTGGGTAAACCAGGGCACGTTTAATTTTAACCGTTTAATTAATGGCGAGCAACGGTATTTGACCCCTAATAATCCAAGGGCGAGATACTTTAAATTTGTTGGCATTAGCGGCCCGCAGAGCTATATGGTAATGGGCGAAATAAGTACCTATGGGTTATAGTTAGCCACAAAAAAAACACTATAATTTCAAATTTTTAAAAAATTGTTATTGGTTAACAAGGCATGATATGGTTATTTATTGGGAATAACCGCATGCAGGGAAGTAGCAGGAGAAATCCTGCACTTCCTTTTTTAGCGTTAAATACGTTCCAATGCAAAGCGTGAAGTTTAAATCAGTCCAATACATCAACATAAATAAAATGAAACTCCCCTGTTATATTTATAAAAAAACTTATGACGATATCTATAAAAAATAGCTTGTCACTCCTCTTCCTTTTTTTCATTACCCAGGTAACCAAAGGTCAAAATGCTCATAGCATTACTCCGCCCAGGTCAGCAAAGTTTGATGCAATTGAAAAAGATTTTAAAATGATTCCGGATTCTATTCAGACCAGTGTTTACTGGTATTGGTTATCGGGTAATGTTTCAAAAACAGGGGTGGTAAAAGACCTGGAAGCCATGAAAAAGGTGGGCATTAACAGGGCATTTTTAGGAGATATTGGTTTAAACGACGTGCCTTATGGGAAGGTTAAATTTCTTTCGGATGAGTGGTGGGATATTTTACATACAGCGCTTAAAACGGCAACACGCTTAAATATTAAAATTGGACTGTTTAACGGACCGGGATGGAGCCAGGCGGGCGGGCCGTGGGTTAAACCGGGGCAAAGTATGCGCTATTTAACATCGTCGGAGGTATTGGTAAAGGGCCCCTTGCTTTATAATAAGCAGCTGCGTGAGCCACAATCAAATTTTCAGGATGTAAGGGTTTTGGCGTATCCGGTTCCGGCTGATTATGGTGCCGATATCAGCGAAGTAAAACCCCGGCTATCATCAGCGCAAGGAATCGACTCGCTGAACAACCTGATGGATAATAACCTGGCTACCGGGGTTCATTTTAAACAGGGCCAGCAACTGTCGGTAGATATCAATACACAAAAGCCATACACCGTACGCAGCATAACCATCTCGGCAACGCATCAGCCGGTTTACCTGGAAGGAGATATACAGGTAAAAACGAAGGATGAATATATTACTGTTAAGCATTTTATTATCGACAGGCGAAGCCCGGCGTTAAACTTTGGCTTTTTGCCCTGGGCCAAATCGGCAATTTCTATACCGGCAACTACGGCTACCGGTTTTAGATTATTGTTCACCAACATCTCTGGTAATTCGGGCATAACAGAATTGAAAATGTCGCCAACGGCGGTGGTTGATAGTTATATGGAAAAAACGCTGGCCAAAGCCTGGCAAACCGAAGACCTTACCTGGAATGCCTATCTCTGGAATCCGCAAGCCAATGAGCAGTCAAAATATATTATAAACCAGGCGCAGGTGATAGATGTTTCAAAATACATGGCTGCCGACGGTACGCTTAACTGGCAGGTGCCTGCCGGCAACTGGATAATTGAGCGCACCGGAATGGTACCCACCAACATGCACAACGTGCCTGCAACGCCCGAGGCCACAGGTTTTGAAACAGACAAAATGAGCAGCCAGCACATTAATGAACATTTTGACAATTATGTGGGGCAGGTATTAAAGCGCATTCCGCCAGAAGATCGTAAAACCCTTACCGTAGTAGTGGCCGATAGTTACGAAACGGGTAGCCAAAACTGGACCGATTTGCTGTTACAGGAATTTAAACAGAAGTACAATTATGATGCTACGCCATTTATACCGGTTTTACAAGGTAAAGTGGTTGGCAGCGCTGTCCTGTCCGACCGTTTTTTGTGGGACCTTAGGCGCCTGATTGCAGATGATGCCGCTTTTAAATACGTGGGCGGCCTTACCAGGAAAAGTCATGAGCATGGACTTACCACCTGGCTTGAACCATACGGTTATTTTGGATTTCCGGCTGAATTTTTACAATACGGAGGCCAGTCGGACGAAGTGGCGGGCGAATTTTGGCTTGACGGGCGTTTGGGTATGTTTGAAAACCGGGCGGCCTCTTCGGTGGCGCACATTTATGGTAAAGTTAAAGTATCTGCCGAATCATTTACTTCGGCGGGGGCTCCCTGGCGCATGTACCCCGGAAATTTGAAGGCACGCGGCGACCGCTTTTTTACTGATGGCATAAACAATACCTTGTTGCATGTTTTTATACACCAGCCCGAGGATGACCCGAAACCGGGCATCAGTGCCTGGTTTGGTACCGAATTTAACCGGGGGAATACATGGTTTTTTGATATGGATGTGTTTGTGAAATATTTAAAGCGGTGCAACTTTATGTTGCAGCAAGGCCAATATGCGGCTGATGCCGCCTACTTTATAGGCGAGGACGCCCCAAGGATAATGGGAGTTACAGATCCTGAACTACCCAGGGGATATTCATTTGATTATATTAATGGTGATGTGATAAAGGGGAGTCTTTCGGTAAAAAATGGAAAGCTTTGCCTACCGAATGGCATAAGCTACAGTATTTTGGTTATGCCTAAGCTTAGCACCATTCGCCCGGAGTTATTGGCTAAGATAAGGGAGTTGGTGCGCAACGGAGCAGTGATATTAGGGCCGAAACCAGAAAGGTCGCCAAGTTTGCAGGGCTATCCACAAGCAGATAAACAGGTAAAGTTAATGGCCGCTGAGTTGTGGGGCAATATTAATGGTACAACAAATAAGGTAAATCATTATGGCAAAGGCCTTGTAATTAGCGGCATGAATATGCAGGAGGCCTTGAACCTGGTAGGGGTTGCCCCGGATTTTAAAACAGAAAAGAACGACCCGGTACTGTTTATCCACAGGAAACTAAACAATGGATCGGTTTATTTTATATCGAACCAAAAAAACGAAACGATTAACATTGCCGCGCAGTTTAGGGTAACCGGCAAAAAGCCCGAACTTTGGGATGCCGTGACCGGCACCGTACGCAATTTGCCATCATTCTATTCAACAGCAACCCATACCACCATCCCTTTAAAGCTTGCGGCCAATGAAAGTGCCTTTATTATTTTCAGGAAAGATGGGGCGGGCAGCGATACAACAAAGTCAAATTACCCCGTGCCTAAGCAAAGCATAGGTATAACAACACCATGGGCCGTAACATTTGATAACGCCATGGGCGGGCCCGCAAAACCGGTAACATTTGGTTCGTTAACCGATTGGTCGCTTAATGCAAATGATAGCGTTAAATACTATTCGGGTGCAGCATACTATCGCAACACCATAAACATTGATAAGATTGAAAGCGGTACAAACTACGTAATTGACCTTGGCCTTGCCAGGGATATAGCCAAAATAACAGTAAACGGTATTGAAATGGGTGGCGCATGGACACCGCCATACCGCCTGGATATTACAAAAGCATTGCGGCCGGGCAAAAATCAGCTGCAAATTAAAATTGTGAATACCTGGGTAAACCGCTTGCTGGGCGATGCCAAATTACCGGCCGATAAAAGGAAAACAGCAGCCCTGTTTGGCCCCGATGCGGGAAAGGGTTTGGAACAATCAGGATTGCTGGGACCGGTAACAGTTAATATGTATACCTATAATTAGGCGTATATTTACCTGTAAGCAATGCAGAATTACCAAAAATATCTGAATGTAGGACCGGCCGAAAAAAACTGGGGCTTTTATTTGAATACAGTAGGCTCTGCAAAAGTGGGGCCTAATAAAAACTATCCCAACAATCGCGAACATCCGATAGATCACTCCTTTACCTGGGATAAGGGGCGCATACTTAGCGGTTATTACATTGTTTTTATTACAAAGGGCGAAGGTATACTGGAATCGGCAAAAACAAAGGCTTTTGAGGTTAAAGCGGGAATGTGCTTTTTACTATTCCCGGGGATATGGCACAGGTATAAGCCACATCCGCTATCGGGATGGGAAGAATATTGGGTAGGCTTTAACGGCGAATATCCCGACGAGTTAATGCGAAAGGGCGTATTTAAACCCGAGGCCCCTTTTATTGATGTTGGTTTGAATGAAGAGCTACTCCAGCTTTTTCATACATTGATAAAAACTGTTGAACGTGCAGAAATAGGATACAGGCAAATTGTAACTGGCATAACACTTCAAATGTTAGGCCTTTTAAGCGCACTTTCAAAATTTCATGATCAAACCGGAAGCAAAAATGAACGGCTGGTTTCAAAGGCTAAATTTTTGTTGCAGGAATCGGTTGAAAACCCGGTGAGTTTAGAGGATATTGCCAAAGAGCTCCCAATGGGATATTCTAATTTCAGGAAAACATTTAAGCAGGTTACCGGCCTTTCTCCCAATCAGTATCACCTGGAGTTGAGGCTTGATAAAGCAAAAAATCTGCTTACGTTTACAAATTTAACGGTAAATGAAATTGCTTATCAAACCGGGTTCGAATCGATTTTTTATTTTTCGCGTATGTTTAAAAAAAAGAATGGTTTGGCGCCAAAGCAATTCAGGAGCCGGCTTGCAAACCATCAACAGATGTAATACCCCCGATATTTTATATCCGGCTGTACCGTTCTCTTAGCAAATCTTTCATGTAACAGTTAATTTCAAACTGATTGGCCATTGGCTTAACACTAAACGGGGCTTTGGGCATGTACGGTTCGGGGCCAAACTCAGTGGTTATGGGTAATATATCCCGACCGATTTGGGTGTTGTTTAAAACTATCTGGTCCCACCAGGTAAGGAAGTGGTTAAGTGCGTAACCCCACTCCCTTGCCCGCGGATCGGCCACCTGCGGACCTTGTTCAAAACCAACACGGGCATGAATATGATAACTTCGTTTAATAGCTTCGTCAACAATGGGCTTAAAATTTTCAAGCATACTTTCGGTAACACACACCCAGTGCGAGAAATCGGCCGTGATACTAAAACCCGGGCGGGCCGCAAAGAACCCGATGGTCATTTGGGGCGAGTATCCTAACCTGCCCCTGTGTGTTTCGTGAACTACTTTGATGCCTGTTTTAACGGTAAGTTCCTGGGCGGCATCAACCAGTTCAAGGTTTTGTTCAAAAGTAAAATAGTCCCGGCCCGTATGCGAGTTTATGAGCAAGGGGCAGGGCCCGGCACATTCATAAAGATTTTTAATAAATGAGGCTTTGAATTTTTTTAACGTGCTCCCTTCGGCCCGATGCTGATGGCTCACCATATACATTTCGTGCTTTTGTAAATAATCAAACAAAAGCTTTTTTTCGGTACGGTCGGTTGGTATCCAGGTGTCTATACCGTCGTACCCGGCAAGTTTTATTTTATCAAGAAACCCGCCCAGGGGCAAATGCTCATGTCCCCATAGCGGGCTCAGTATTTTGATTTCCATATTTTAACAAAAAAGGCAATTAGTTGTTGAGTGTAATTGCCTTAACAGCAAATGCTTTCATCTCTGTTTCTTCGCCATTGATAGTTGCTACCGGTGCTTCGTTATGGCCAGATTCCATATCTATGGTGCTCACTTTAGCTCCCTTGAAATCTACAGGCAGTTTTACGTTGATTGCCCTGTTCCTTTTGTTTAAAAGCAATACCTTTTTTACCCCCTGCGTTACATAGGCCTGGGCTAAAATATCATCGCCATTATTGTCGTCCAAAAATGTTTTAACCATTTTACTGCCGGGCGTAAAATTGTCTTTAATCAATTTTAATACCCAATACCGCGCGTTGGGCTTATTATTTTGGTAATTTATCATACTCACATCCGGAAACTGTGTTGGGAAACCAACCAATTGCGATTCGCCAATGATATCTATACCTGCTTTTGAGAGTTCGATAAAAAAATAAGCATACACACTTGCCGATAGGTTCCAATAAGCAGGAATTATTGGCTGGTTGCGCATTTCGTCGCTTACAAAGGTGCCCAGTTCATTAATGTCGGTTTTGGTATTGGGCGCAAGGCGTTTACGAATGTTCTCGATATAACTAACAGTATTCACAAAGCTTTCGGCCTTATCAAAAACAGAATATTCGTAAGCCTCGAATTTTTGCCGGCTATTTGCATTTGCGTAGCAATGGTATGATATTAAATCAATTGGGATACCTGGTTTATGGTTAGCCGGATTAAGGAAATATTCAAACCATCCGGGTTTTACATAGGCAAGGGCCATCCCTACAAATTTTGCTTTGGGCAATACCCCCCTGATGGCTGTAACCATAGCATCATAAATTTTGGTATAAGTTTGCGGCGACATGTTATGCTCAAGGTCGGGTTCATTCAGCACCTCCCAGTAAGGTATTTGATAATGATAGCCAGATTTGTGGTATTTTCCTAATTCGTCGGTAAATCCGCCTTTGGTGTACCAGCTTATTAACCGTACATAATAATCTGTTAATTCTTTCATTGTTGTATCGCGCAATTCGGTACCGCCTGCATAACCCCAGCCAACCTGGTTAGGGTCGTCAGGATAAGGAACAGGCTGATTGGTTTTAAACATCCACTGTGGGATTGTACTAAAGTTGATGATTACAGGATGACCTTTTGTTGCTTCCAAAAAATCGATGGTCATGGGGTCTATTAAACTAAAATCCCATGAGGTGATTTTTTCCGGGGCCTTTAACTCGGCTACGGCAAGCTTAGGGTAAGGAAACCACGGCACATACCGTACATAATCTGCCCCAAGATTTTTTAGCGCATTAATGGCACCTTCGCGCATGGCTCCCTGGGGGCGTAACATGGGGTTGCCAACAACCTGCAGCGTTGGGGTCGATTTAGATATCATCACATTTTCATCCCATCCAATTCTAAGTGTTTGCGCTTTACAAATTAAGCCACAAAACAAAAGGGCTATACTTACAGTTGCCGTCTTCATTTTACTTTAGTTGTTTTTTATTTTTAGCGTTTGCTATAATCGGGTCAAAAAATATTCCACTCAATACAGGATTGTCACCACGTACAAGGTTGATCCGGAATTTAACCGATTTGTTATATGCGTAGGTGAGGTAAGCACCATTAACACTATTACTAACAAGCTTAACGGGCGCAATAAGTTTTGATGTTGCCGCATCAAACATTTCAACCTCAATTTTTCTCCCCTTTTTGTCCCAGTCGAGAAAATAGAGCGATATTTTATAGTCATGTGTGCCCTTTATGGCAATGGTAGATGTAAAGGTAAAACCAATCTGGTCTGCATCCATTGCGTATAAGCAGGCGGCTGTTCTGGGCATGCTGTTGGCGCTATCGGGAGCCGGTGCCCTGTGGTCATTAGTGTTTGATTGCCAAACAACAGGATTTGGCTGTCCATTTCCTTTTACCTTGTAATATTCTACATTAGATACATAAGCGGGCAGCGATGTTTTGTCATTACCGTTCCCGTTATAGTTACACAGTACGTAACCGTCTTTTCCATGAACGCCAGCCCAGTCGCCTTTGGTTGTTGAATCAATTCCAAAGTATTTGGCAGCATAATACTCCGCAGGCTCTGCATACCTGGGGGGAGTGCCGCTATAGGCGGCAACCATTTTATAGCTCCCTGGTTCCACACCATGAAGGTAGACAAATTGCGAATCCTCACTTGCACCGCCAAAGCCCTTAACCGGGTGATAAGTGCCGTCCCAAATGAGCATACCATTGACTTTTATACTGCCGATTTTTTTTTCGGCCTTCGGAATACCGATGCGGCCGACGGTGCCGGCAGGTACCGAAAAAGAGCATTGCCCGGTAGTAACATTAAAGCTTGCACTTATATCGCCCTGTAAAGTTGGTGTTTTCCCGGCAACGTTTGTAAGCGTGCGGCCAAGGTGGGGGAGTATATCAAATGTAGCGAACCCGGGCGAGGTTGGCCTTATCCCAAGCACCTCCTCGCTAAGCCATTTGGTTACACCGGCACCCCATGGATGGCACAAACTGGTAAAACCGCATTGGTTGGCTGGCACCTGCCCGTTTTTGCCAACGGCTGCGTTCCACGATGGCCGGTAATCCTCAAAAAAAGTAGTGCCTCCGTATTTTACCTGGCCACCCCAAAGGTCGCGTATCGAGCTCAAAGCATCATCATACTTATCCAATAGGGCAAATGCCTGGATTACGAAATACTGGTTAAAGGGAGAGTAAGAAATGCGGTTTACCCTGTCGGTAAAACTGTTTTCATAAATTGCCTTCTTCTCGGCAGGGTTTAACAGGCCTGTGGTAACGGCGTCGGCACCTGCATGAAGGCCAAAGCTCCCGTACCAGGCGGCATCTTTCCGGGTTGCAGTTATTTTTTCAGTTGCATAACGGTTGTATTTATCCCGCAGGTCTGTTCGTCCATATATACCCATGGCCGCCGAGAATTCTTTCCAGGCACGTATGGAAAGCATTTTATAAGCATTTTGTGGCTCCGGGATATTAGGATGTTCAAATCCGGCCCCCAAACGCTCGTCCCAGCCGTAAAACTCTAAATTAGGATTGGTTCCAAAAATCTTGTACGCTTCATCCAGCTTTTCGCAGGCATTATCAATATAGGTTTTAACTGTTGCGGTGTCGCCGGTGTATTTATAATAGTCAATCAAACTCAGTACCCAATATAGTGCATAACTCTTGATGCCGTTACTTTGCGTTGATGTGTATGCTATGTTTTTTTTCACAAAATCATAATTCCCAAACGCCACCATCGACGCCGCCTGGGCTGGGTGCGCATCCCCGGTCCAGGAAAACCTGTCGCCGCGGTTCATTAAAATAGCACCTAAATAGTCTTTAAGCAGGTTAAGCTTTACCGTGTATGCGCCGGTGTACCATATGCGCGTAAGCAGGGTATCGCTGCATGAAAAGCTTCCTTTATAATTGGTGGGTTTTATCTGGCAAATGAGCCGCACGCCGGTAATATGCCAGGTTTTAGCAAATGACCGCACTCTAATCCATCCAAACCGAACGCCCTCGTATAAATCGGGGTTCAGCTCAAGGCGGTAGGTATTGCCATGTTTTTTGGGAGATAATGTTTTTGTTGGATAGCTGGAAAAATAATCAGGAGGCTGATTATATTCACTTATAGTCATTTCTACTTTACCGGTAAGGTCAGGACTATCAAACTCCAGCCAACCGGCATTTGTTTGCCCAAAATCAAAGCGGATATCGCCGGCGCCCTTTACTTCAATAACTCTGTTTTTCTTAAACTCTCCCGTATTGAAGCTTGCCGGGTTAGATACTGTCCAGCTAACCGGTTGTAATTGATAACTCTCTAACCCGTCATTTGCACCGGGATTGGGCCAGGTATAATTAATAAGCGGGTCAGGAGACTGCGGATTTGCTATCCCGGTTTTTTTTGCGGATACAGGTGGGTAGCCGGTAATTTGCGATTGTACCGGCTGGCAGTAACCCAGGTACAATACAAAAACCAGAAGCCTAAAAAAAACACGCTTAAAATGAGCTTTTAAATAAACGCGCAGCACAAAAGCATGTGTTAAATAATTCATAGGACAATAATTTAAATAGGCGATTTATAACCTGGTTATCCCAACGAAATTACATCCTTATTGATAAATTATATTTGTTGCAAACAGGCTATTGTTTGCACTTTTTGACATCCGGGGATGATGCAGGAGACAAATGAAGCTTTTTTTGGTTCTCTGTTCCAATGGCTTTAGGTATAATTGAGTAAGGCAAGAAACGTGCTTTGTTAATGGCTTCTATGTCAGAAAGTGCAAGGGAGGAAATAGCTCTTCTTGTTATTACCGGCATTTAACACCTGAACTTGTAGCGCTATTAACGCTTACAGGCATTTAAATGCCTGTCTCAGCTAAGAAAAAGCTCAATTGATTTAGGTTTAATAGAAAAATGAACAGCGAGCCGTTGGCTTTTATAAATGAACAGAAAAAACTGAGGCTGTCAAAAAATGCAAACAAATTCAATTTTTGGTAAAATAAATTGGCAGGGCTATTATTTAGGTTTGTTTCAACAATCAGTTTACCTAAATAATAAATTATATGAACACATCGATAGATCAATCGCAGATTGATTTTTACCAGGAAAATGGTTTTGTAGTAATTGAAGATTTCCTGAGCACCGGGGAACTCGAATTATGGAGGGAAGCCGTAACTGAGGCAATTAATGACAGGGATGGTCAAAAAATTCCGGGCAAAGCCGGTAAAATTGGCGAAGACGATGGGATTAATAAAGACTCGGAGTACCTGAGCAAAGTTTTTGACCAGCTGATTAATCTGTGGCAAACCAATGAAAAAGTTAAAGCGTTGATGTTTAATCCCCAAATTGGCGAGATGGCTGCAAAGCTGGCCGGTGTAGATGGAATTAGAATTTGGCATGACCAGGCCTTGTTTAAAAGGCCATGGGCCAACCCTACATCATGGCACCTGGATACGCCGTTTTGGTCGTTTTCCGATCGCCGGGCATTGTCTATCTGGGTTGCCCTTGATGATGCCACGCTGGAGAACGGATGCCTGTTTTTTATTCCGGGATCGCATCAGGTAACCAGCTTTGAAAATCCCGGTATCGGACGAAACATGGAAATGATATTTAATTTTTATCCGGGCTTAAAACAATCGGCTTCTGTTGCTGCACCAATGAAGGCGGGCAGCTGTTCATTTCATAACGGGCTTACCATTCACGGTGCAAATGCCAACATGACTCCTGGCTTGCGCAGGGCTATGACGTGTGCTTACATGCCCGATGGCGCTACCTTTAACGGCATCCAAAATATTTTAAGCGATGAGCAGTTTAACAAGCTTACCATTGGCGATACTATTGACGACGAACAACAAACCCCTTTGATCTATAACTCCATTGCCAAATGAAGCAGATAGAATGCAGTTAAGGTACAGCGCATTTGCAAGCCATTAGCCGCTATTTTGAAACTATTGTTTTTGAGAACAAGAAGCGTTTTGATGGTTTTGCATTGCCTTCTACATAGTATTCCAGTCCATAGGTCCCTTTAGTTGCCTGGGTGCCAACTGTAATCAAGTAACGCTTTCCTTTTTGTAGCCAGATTTCCGGGCGGATAAGGATGTTTTTTGGAGACCAGCTGATGCTGTCAGCAGCGATATTTACTGAGTATAAGCGCTTGCCTGCCGCATTTTTTATCTCAATTAATAAGCCATCAGTTGGGTGCTGATTTTTAAAACATGATATGGTTAGTTGCCTTAAAATGCCGTCTTTGTTGGCAATAAAAGCCTGGCTGCGCTTAGTTGTACTGTCTATATCGCAAACCGGCGCCAGCTCGTTTACAACAGCATTTTTATGAGTTATTTTTTTTGCCGATGAATAAATGCTAAATGTTTTGTTGCATTCCATTTTGTTGATAGCTCCATGGGCATCGAATGTTAATGGCGACCAATAATAATTGGCCAGCGATTCGTTTTTAGCGCCGTTGTTCCACAGGTCGCTGCCGAAAAGAAAAATCTCACCCGATTTTAATTTGATAGACGATACAAACGAGGGCTGGCCACCGCATGAGTTATCGCTGATCCTGATCCCTTCAGACCATGGCCCCATAGGCGATGGCGCGGTACGATAAGATGCACCGGTTCCGGAGCAGTAGCCGCAGTTTGGATCTGAATATACCAGGTAATAGATGCCCTTCCTTTTAAATAAAGATGGTGCTTCCGTTTCGCCCGGCGTGATGGCTTTGGTAACCTTGCCCGTGCCTGTCAGGTATCCGGCACTTAACTGCTCAACGGCAATTGCGCCCTTGGCCCGCCAATCTGTATAAGCCAGGTAAGCGGTACCGTCATCATCTACAAAGGTATCGTGGTCGCCATTGTTTAGGCCGGCAACAGCGGCCTCACTATTTACGGCCAGTTTAGGTTCGGCCTGCTCAATAAAAGGGCCGGTTGGCTTGCTGCTTGTAAATACACGGTAACCCACCCTGTTATCATAAACGTTTATCCATAATACATACTTGGCGGTGCTTTTATTATAAATAACATGTGGCCTAAAACAACCGTAAGTATTTCCGTCACATCGGGTTTGCCAGATTTTGGTACTCGCATCAAAAAGCGCTCCCCGGTCTTGCCAGGTAACCAAATCTGTTGATGTATATACCTTAAAGCCGCAAAATGGAGCTTCTTTATGTCCCCATTCAAATCCGCAGCCATAACTGGTTCCGTACAGGTAATATATCCCATTAAAATAGGCTATTTCGCCGTCATGAGCGTCAATGGCATCGCCAAGCTTACTAAATTTTGTTACCTGGCCGCCCGCTTTTCCAAAGTTGCTTACCTCTGAAAGTTGCGTGTAGCCGCACAGCGGTAAAAGCAGGCAGCTAATAGCCATGCAGATAAAGGTGGCGACAGGCTTTTTATAAAAATAGTTAAAGAAGTTCATGTTGAGGATTTAATTGGGATTAGTAAATAAGGGTTATCATACAGGCTTGATTATCAATATCGCTGGTTTAAGATTAAGCTTAGCCTGCCGCGCGTTTCCGGTAATCGGTAGGAGACAGGCCGGTTTTTTCTTTAAACAACTTGGCGAAGTAGAAATAAGATTCGAAATTTAATTTGAACGCGATTTCTTTTACAGACATGCCGGGTTCGTTTAGCAACTCCTTTGCCCTGTCAATCTTAAGTTGAATGTAATATTGCCCGGGCGATAACCCGGTATAATTTTTAAAAACTTTCCTGAACCGCGAATAGCCTATGTTTAATTGGGCGGCAGCTTCCTCCGGAGAAAAAGCTTCGGCGATATTGGCCCGAAATAATAACCGGGCCTGGTTTACCACAACTGCATTTTCTTCCGATTCGATAGCATATTGTTTGGTGATGGAATGACAGTAGCCCAGCAAATGCAGTGCAGCCCCCGATATTAACGGCTGATATCCTGGGCTCTCATTTTTGGTTTTTTCAATTATCGAATTAAAAAGGTTAAATACATTTTCATTAAACCCAATATATACACATGGCGTTTCGGGCTTAAAGAAACCTTTTTTAACAAGGTTATCCAGAATTTCGCCCTTTATCCCTATCCAGTATTCATCCCAACCTGTGTTGTCATCGGGTTTATACCGATGCCTTTCACCAGGAAAAAGAAAAATAAGCGTACCTGCTTTTACATCTTTCATCTTACAATGATCAGATTCAAAAATGCCCTGCCCTTTTGTGATATAAATTACCTGGTATTCATTTAAAATCCGGCCATTTTTCCAGTTGAAATTGTGATGCGCGGGATGCGTTTTTGACGGATAACAGCCGGCCGGTTCCACATGTGTGCAACCTGTGTTCAATACACATAACCCCCAGTTTTCATCGTCCTGGCTAACGGGCAAATACTTGTAATAATTGATCATCTCCCGATAATTAAGCAAATAAATGTAAATTGTAAAAGACTATAAAGTGGACTTGAGGCATACCGCCGGTTTATATGATGTGATAAAATTATCAAGATTTTTATTACATCATCCTTAAATGACAGAAATGGTATATTAAATATCAAAATGTACATAAGCGCCTGTTTTGTTGCCGGCGTAGGGATGGGGGAGTCAAAAACTATATAACAATTATCAAATTATATATTTCCCGGCATCCCAAATCAGATACATTTGAATGCCAGTTAATATCAACCTTGCCCGAAACATAAAAAAACGGTAATTAATAAAATTTCAGGGCATGTCATAACATAACGTGCAGAGTTGGCGATGACTTGTTACTCACAACTAATCGGACTTAAGCTAAAAATATATAGTAAAAAATAAAAAGGATGACTGATAAAAATTACAAACCTGCACTTAAGGTTGGCTTGTTCGGTATAGGCTTGCAGGCATATTGGGAACAATTTGAAGGGCTTGAAAAACGCCTTGCGGGTTACGTTGATTTGGTGGCCGGCAAACTAAACGGCTATGGTGCCGAAATTGTAAACCTTGGCTTGGTAGATACCCCTGAAAAAGCATTTGAATCGGGCAGTCGTTTTCGGCGCGAGGAAGTAGATTTGATATTTTTATATGTTACCACTTATGCCCTATCATCTACAGTGCTTCCTGTTGTAAGCAAGGTTAAAGTGCCGGTTATTGTACTGAACCTGGCCCCCGAGGCAGCCATTGATTATTCGACATTTAACCAAATGAACAACCGGACCGCCATGACGGGCGAGTGGCTTGCCTTTTGTTCGGCTTGCCCGGTGCCCGAAATTGCCAACGTATTCAGGCGGTCAAATATCCCTTTTTACCAGGTTACCGGCATGTTGAACAACGATCCCGGTGTGTGGGATGAGGTAGAGGAATGGATAGCAGCTGCTAAAGTTGCCCATATGATGTACTACAACAGGATGGGGGTAATGGGTAATTATTATAGCGGTATGCTGGATATTTACGCAAACCTTACCCTGCAATGTGCAACGTTTGGTGGCCACATTGAAGTTATCGAGGTTGACGAGTTGTCTGGTTTAAGGCCGGGAGTTACCGAACAGGAGACAAAGGAAAAAATAGAAGAGTTTTACAATAGGTTTGATGTACAGGCAGATTGCCCTGCCAGTGAAATAAGCCGGGCCGCCGTAACCGCGGTAGCACTTGACAAACTGGTTGAAAAGCACAGGCTGGGGTCGGTGGCTTATTACCACAAAGGTACAGGCAACGCGCAAAATGAAGATACCATGAGTTCGGTTATCCTGGGAACATCATTGCTTACGGCAAGTGGTATTCCGGTGGCCGGCGAATATGAAATAAAAAATGCGCAGGCCATGAAGATTATGGACTGTTTTGGAGCAGGCGGGTCATTTACGGAATATTATGCCATGGATTTTACCGATGATGTGGTATTAATGGGGCACGATGGCCCTTGCCACCCGGCGATTGCTGAAGGCAGGATAAAAGTGAAGCCCTTGCAGGTTTATCATGGCAAGGTTGGCAGCGGATTATCCGTGGAGATGTCGGTAAAGCATGGCCCTGTTACCTTATTATCTGTTATTGAAACTGTTGACGGGAAGGTGCAGTTACTTATTGCCGAGGCCGAATCTGTTGTCGGCCCAATACTGGAAATTGGTAACACTAACAGCCGCTATAAATTTCCAATTGGGGCCAGGGGATTTGTTGAGGCCTGGAACTCGCATGGCCCTGCACACCATTGTGCCGTTGGCAAAGGGCATATCGCTTCAAAAATTGAAAAATTAGCAAAACTGCTCAACATAAAGGCGGTTAAAGTGTGCTGATGGGTATATTATAACAGCCAATCTCTTATCCAATAAGTCAATAAGGTTGTGCTGTATTTGGCTGTTGGCCAGTATGATATAATTGACTCTTTTTAGGTTGCCCGTGTAATGTAAAAAATTTTTGAGGCTTTGCTGTGTAATGAGGTGAGCAAGACAGTATAGGACGGTTGTATGCGTGCAGGTATTAATTTTGTGATTGCAACACTATTTTTAAAATAGCTTCCTTCGGCTTTTTTGATTAACGTTTTGCATTGTTGAGTAAAGAAATTACAAGTCCGAATCTTTAATTACTCAACAAATGCCGTAGCAATTAACCAATTATTGATCCAGCTTAAATTGTTATTTCAATCACATAGCCTTATGTTATTTGAACTGCCGGTTTAAAGGATAAACTTTTTATTGAACCAGATACCTATTTTATGCTTAATAAAGATTGTATTCTTTGTTCGGATGATCAGTTACTGAAATTATTGCAGGAAGATAATAGGGGGGCGTTTGACCTTATTTATAAGCGATACTGGGAACCTCTTTTTATATATGTTGCAAAAGTTGTAAAAGACAATGACGAAGCCAAAGATATTGTGCAGGAAGTATTTGTTTCGCTCTGGTTTCGCAGAATGCATTTGAATGATATCAATTCTTTAAGGGCTTATTTATTTACCGCCGCCAGGTACAAAGGTTTAACGTATATAAAAGATAATATCTCCAAAAACAAATATTTAGAATCACTTAAATTGTTTTTTGACCTGGAATGTGATTCAATTGTAAAGCAAGTTGAGGCCAACGAGTTAAGCTTATTTGTTGATAGCGAAATTGCTAAACTTCCTCAAAAAATGAGAGATGTTTTTATTTTAAGCAGGAAGGAACACCTCTCGCATAAATTGATTTCAGAAAAACTAATGATTTCTGATAAAACGGTAAAAAAGCAAATCAATAATGTTTTAAAGCATTTTAGATTAAAGCTGGCGGAAAAATAGCTGGTTTAGCCCCCCCCCCACTGTTACTTCTAATTAGGCCGAACGGCCTTTAGTAAATTCATTTCCTAGATTTTATTTTATTGAATTTCAGCTGCTTGTGATTTATTTCATATTTTATCTACTACCAACCACGCATATTTAAGACTTAACCTTAGAACCACAGAGATGACCAGCAAAGAAGCAGAAAAGCTATTAAAACATTACAACGACGGTACCATTACGCCCGAAGAAAAATTCAGGCTGGAGGCATGGTACGAGATGCTTGCAGAGTCGGGTGATTTTGAATGGAATGCAGACGAAAAAGAATTGATAAGCAGCGAGCTGAAAAACGCTATTGATGCCCGGATAGACAAACCCGCCAGGCACATGATCAATTTCAAATCGGTGCTGGTAGCTGCTTCTATGTTGTTGTTTTTAGGCCTGGGCTGGTTTACAATAAAGCACCTGGATGAAGTAAAAAACAAGCTAAGCCCCGAGGTTTATACCGAAACCTATGCCCCGGCCGGCCAAAAAGTAACGCTTACGCTCAGCGACAATTCGACTGTTATTTTGAGTGGCGGTAGCCGCATAAAATATCCTGAAACTTTTAACGGCAAAACCCGTGAGGTTGAATTGATGGAAGGCGAGGCCTACTTTGACATTTACCACGATAAGCATAAACCTTTTATTGTTGATGTAGCCGGTACGCAGATAAACGTGTTGGGAACTGCTTTTAATGTACGTGCCTATAAATTTTTGAAAAATGTTCAAATAACAGTAGTGCGTGGTAAGGTATCTGTGCGCGGGCTTGCCAGCCTGAAATACGAAAAAGCAAAGCAGGTTGTTCTGTTGCCTAATGAACAGGTCACCATTGGTAAAGTAAACGGCGACATAGCGAAAAGGCTTATCAATGCAACGGATTTTACCGGCTGGATTCAGGGCAAATACAAATTTGACGATGAAACATTGGGCAACGTTGCAGGTATGCTTGAATCCTACTTTAAAGTGAAGATGCATTTCTCTGCCGAGAGCCTGAAAAATATTCGTTTTAGTTCGGAGTTTGACAGCAAAGACACGCTGGAGGACCTGCTTTTTTCAATTTGTGAGGCTAATAAACTGACCTACAAAATAAACAAACAAGACATTTTATTAAGTACCAAACCAATAAATAACAAATAAACCGATTATTAAAACTTAAAACGAGAAGCAATATGGGATAAAATTACAAACCAGCGCAAAAAAAAACCGGTGCGAACTAGAATTCACACCGATTGAATTAATTGAAAAAATCAGCTCAGTAACGCCAATCACTCACTGATTTTCAATGCGAATTAGTAAACATTTAAATATTCACTTAATCACATTTCAAAGGTATGGAAAAATATACCAACTACCTCTTGCCGTTAATTTTACGCGTCATGAAATTTACATTCTATATGGTCATGGTTGTTATTTCGGGAACCCAATTACTTTGGGCGAACAATTCATCCGGACAAATATTAGAAAAAACCAGGATAGACATTGCGGCCGATAACAAAAGCCTGAAGTCTATTTTAAAGGATATTGAGGGTAAAACCGATATCCGTTTTACTTACAATGAAAGCCTGATAAAACAATATCAGCATCTAAGTATAAGCGAGGCAGGCCAGTCGGTGGCTTTAATTCTGAAAAATATTTTTGATAACACCGACCTGTCTTACATCGAAAAGAAAAACAAGGTAATTATTGTAGAAAGGCGAAAGCCGGAACCTCTTTTATTGGATGGTACGGAAAACGAGGCTGCAACAATAACGGTTAAAGGAAAAGTAAGCGACGATAAGGGAGAAAGCCTGCCCGGGGTGAGCGTGCGGGTTAAGGGCACAACAGTAGGTGCTACCACCAATACGTCAGGCGATTATATGATTAAATTGGTAGATACAACCAGGGCAGTACTTGTGTTTTCATACATAGGTTTTGAAACCAGGGAGGTACCTGTAAGCGGGCGCACAGTTATTAATGTTAGCCTGGCAGCATCTTCAAGTAGTTTAAAAGAAGTAATTGTGGTAAGCTACGGAACGCAGAGTAAGCGTGAAGTCACCGGCGCCATCAGCCAGCTTAATACTTCGGAGGTTAAAGACTTACCTGTAGCCAACATCGGTCAAAAATTACAGGGCAAATTTGCAGGTGTACAAATAAATCAGAACGACGGCCAGCCTGGTGTAGAAATGTCGTTCCGTATCCGCGGTGCTGCATCTATCGGCGCTGGTAACAATCCGCTGATTGTTATTGACGGGTTTCCGACAGAAAGCGGGCTTCAAGCCTTGAGCCCTGACGAAGTGGAAAGTATCACCGTTTTAAAAGATGCTTCTGCTTCCTCATTATATGGTTCGCGGGCAGCTAATGGCGTTATACTTGTTACCACTAAACAAGCTAAGAACGGAAAGCAAAATATTGAGTTCAGTACTTATAATGGCGTACAAACGGTATCTAAAAGGGGCCGGCCGGATTTAATGAATGCGCCCGAATTTGCTGAATTTAAGAAGGAGTATTACGAAGATGCTGCGAAGTATGAAGGCTATACCGGTGGTGTACCTGCTCAATATCAAAATCCTTCGCAATACAAGCCAACCGATGGCACCAATTGGTTTGATGTTTTGTTGAGAAATGCCCGGACACAGAATTATAATTTGTCCCTTTCTACCGGCACAGCAAATTTAAAATCTCTGGTAAACCTTAACTACAACAGGCAAGACGGAGTAATGCTTAATCAATGGGCCGAAAGAGTTACCGCAAGGTCAAATAACATATATACGGCATCCAGCAGGTTAACTTTGGGGCTTAATCTTGGTGTTACTTACCGCAACCAAAATATCACCCCTAATTTGGGCCAGGGGCGTAATATTATCCAGGTTGCCTACCTTACAGATCCAACGCTTAATTATAAAAATGCAGATGGAACTTATCCCATTGGTTTTGCGCCTCCGGGTATGTTTCAAACTCCCAACTATTACAATGTTTTAAATCAAACGGTAAACCTGTATAAAAGGCTATCTCTTATCGGGAATGCGTACGCTACGGTTAAACTTACCGACGATTTGAAATATAAAATTAGCATTAATGTTAATGGGGAAAATGGTATTAATCGTGGATTTAGCCCATCAACAATACGTGGCGGGGTTCAGCCGGCTACTTCAGCATCAGCCTATTATAACACCAATAATTTTTTATCATGGCTTGCCGAAAATACCTTAACCTATACAAAAACAATTAACAACAAGCACAATATTGAGGCTTTTGTTGGATATACTGCCCAAAAAACCAGTTATGAAAGCAGTGGCATATCGGCAACAGATTTTCCGGATGATAATATTCAATGGCTGAATGTAGCTGCAACAAAAACTGCTAACCCGGGTGTGGATGCCTATGATTTTACCATTCTCTCGTACATAGGCAGGTTAAACTATAATTACGAAAATAAATACTTGCTTTCCCTCGCATTCAGAAGAGATGGTTCATCAAGGTTTGGGACGAACACCAAGTACGGTAACTTCCCTTCCGTTTCGGTAGGCTGGGTTGTTTCTGACGAAGATTTCATGAAATCATTCAAAAATATCGACCTCCTGAAACTAAGAGGCAGCTATGGAAAAGTGGGTAATAATAATATAGGGAACTACACTTACCTGTCTGGCGTTGATCAACGTAATTATGTTTTCAATAACCAGGTTACTTCCGGAAGTTCACTCAATGGTATTGGTAATAATAACCTAACCTGGGAAACAACAGCCGGGTATGATATCGGTTTAGACCTTGGTCTTTTTGGCAACAGGGTTTTATTGACGTATGATTATTACTGGAAGAAAACAGACGGGTTATTATATCAAATTGATATTCCTTCACAATCTGGCTTTAACAGTGTTACTTCAAACATTGGCCGGTTTGATTTTTGGGGTCATGAAATTAGTATAGAAACAAAGAATTCGGTAGGCAAAATTAAATGGAATACCACCTTTAATATTTCTTTCGACCGCAATATTGTTAAACAGCTTGGCACCAGCAATGCACCTATTGGCGGCTACCAGGAATATTGGGATGATAACCGCACCGCGGTAGGCCAACCTATAGGGATGTTTTACGGGTATATAAATACCGGCGTGTACATGACCCAGCATGAGTTTGATACACAGCCGCATGATGCGGCAGCTACGGTTGGTACCGCAAGATTTGCAGATGTAAGCGGTCCCGACGGAAAGCCGGATGGCATTATTGATTACCACGACAGAACCTGGATAGGTAACCCCAACCCTAAGTTTTCTTACGGGATGACCAATAGTTTTGGCTACAAGAATTTTGATGCAAGTATAGTGGTAGCTGGTACGGTTGGTAACGACATTGCCGACGATGCCTTTCAATCTACCGAAAACCTGGATGGCGTTTTTAATGTAAGAAAAGGCGTGGCTAACAGGTGGAGATCAGAAGCTAATCCGGGGGACGGAATCTACCCGAGGACAAAATCCGGTACAACGGTCGATTTCCGCAACTTTACTACAAGGCAGGTTTTCAGCGGTACGTACCTGATGGCAAAAAATATAACAGTTGGGTACACTTTCCCCATAAAGCACAACTCCGTTATCAGAAGTGCAAGAATATATTTTAGTGCGCAAAATGCATTCACGTTTACAAAATATCCAGGAATGAACCCTGAAATAAGTCTCTATGGTTTAGATGGCCTTCATCAGGGGCGCGATTTTACAGCATTCCCCATTGCAAAAACTTATTCAGTAGGAGCAAACCTTAACTTTTAAAAATAAACAACATGAAAAATAGGTTATTATATATCATTGTCATGACAATGGTTTTATCATCTTGTAAAAAAGATTTTTTAAACCAGTTGCCTCCAACATATTTGAGTTCTGCCTCGTTTTTTAAAAATAAGACCCAGTTTGATCAGGCGTTAACAGGTGCCTATACATCGCTGCGGGCAGTAGTACACGAAGGCATTTATATGGACGAAATGCGTTCTGATAACGCTTTTTTTACAAGGTATTCTGCCAACAGGGGATTAGAAAGCTTAGAAGTACTGGCGCTGTTTTTGGATGATGCCAATTCCAGCGCAACGCCCAATTCACAAGGAAACAGGTATGCAGATAATTATACAGGAATTGCCAGGGTTAACACCATTTTAACCAGGTTGGCATCATCTACCTTGTCACAACCCGAAAAAGACCAGATTTCTGGCGAGGCCTTATTTCTGCGGGCCTTTTATTATTTCGACCTGGTGCAGCACTATGGCGGGGTACCTTTACAGTTGAAGGAGTTAACTTCTGTAGACGAGGCATTTCAACCAAGAAATACGGCTGACGAAGTGTATAAACAAATCATAGCAGACCTTAAGGCCGCTATTCCTGTACTGCCCGTAGCTGCCAAATTTCCGCAGTCTGGCAGGGCATCTAAAGGCGCCGCCAAAATGTTATTGGCTTACGCATACATGTCGCAGCCAACCAAAGATTTTGCAAGTGCTGAAACAGAATTACGAGACATTACCCAGATGAACTATACCCTGCTACCTAAATATGCTGACGTATTTGATCCGGTTAATAAAAACAATTCCGAATCGATATTTGAAGTGCAGTATAAATCGGATCTGATTAGTGGCCAGCAAAGCAATTTTGCCTGGATTTTTATGCCTAAAACAACTAATTCGGAGTTTCTGACAGGCTACCATGGAGGTTCGATGGATATTTCCAGTGGTTGGAATGTGCCAACAAAGGAAATGGTGGATTCGTACGAGCCCGGTGACTTAAGGTTGCCTGCATCCGTTGCCGTTGTTGAAGGGAAAATTAGCGGGGTAGAAGATTTTACAGCTACCGGCCTAAAAAGCCCCGTTGGTTTTACCCCTACACCAGGGTTAACCTACTTTTATATGATAAAAAAATATTTCCATCCTCCATATATAACAGATTTTAACACGCCCGATGATTGGCCGGTATTTAGGTATTCAGGAGCACTTTTGTTATTGGCAGAATGTTTGGTAAATGAAAATAAAAGTGCACAGGCATTACCGTATTTAAACAAGGTACGACAAAGAGCCGGGTTGCCGGATCTGGCGCAGGCAACTGCGGCCAATGTAGCCGATGAAACCCGCCATGAATTAGCGTTTGAAAATCACCGTTGGGCAGATTTAATCCGTATCGGAAAAGCCATCGAGGTATCTAACGCAAAAGGGGTACGTTTAAAAGCATTGTATGGATGGATATTACCAGCCGCTTTCAACGTAACACAAAACAAACTGATTTTTCCAATTCCGTTCCGCGAACTGCAGATAAACAACAAACTGACCCAAAACCCGGGGTATTGATTTTTACTATGCTATAACGGCATCCCAAACAGGTAAACAAGTGTGCTTAAATGCTTTGTTTACCTGTTTGGGTTGTTATGCCTTTGTATTTAACCTGGTGTTGAATAAACTATTACTAAATTTAGTAAATGAACGGGTGTCTTCGCTGCCAGAACCCCCGTTTAATTACCGGCAAACCAACGCGCGACAGCCTTTCGAAGTTCGCTGTAATCCGGGTTGGTCGCGCAAGCCCAGGCGATAATGCCATCCGGGCGTATCAGCGCAGCGCTTACACCTAATCGCTCTTTTGTGCTACCTGAAATGTATTTCATCTGGTAACTATATTCACTCGCTAAAGTTTTAAGTGAAATGTTGGCATCAAAATCCAACAGTATCCCCAGGCCATCGTGCATAAGCTCGCCAATTCTCATACCATTCCCCAGCTCAAAGTTGGGAACGCTGTAGCCTGTCAGGGCGTGGTGGCCGTCAAGATCATAGTGGGTAAAAACGCCCCACACGCGTCCTGCAAAATAGGTGGCGCCATCACGCGTATTCATCAAGTCGCGCATAATTGCTTGCAGCGCGCGGGCTCCCGGATTTGGTTTCATGATTGCAACTTGCGCTCGTGACCAATCCAAAACCTGTGCGCCAATTGGGTGCCGTTCAGTATAATAACTGTCCAGCAGGCCATCCGGCGCTTCCTGCCGGATGGTTACAGCAAGCTTCCAGCCCAGGTTCATGGCATCGCCCAGCCCAAGGTTAAGTCCCTGGCCACCTAATGGTGAATGAATGTGTGCGGCATCTCCGGCTAATAACACACGTCCGTTGCGGTAGGTAGTGGCTTGCCGTGCCCGGTCAGTCCAGGTGGTTGCTATCTGCAGGGTATTGATGGTAACGTCGGTATCCGAAATACGGCGTAACACCTCCTGCACGTGTTCACGGGTAATTGGCTTTTCTGAGCTATGAAATGCCCCGCTGTCAAAATCCTGCATCATGAGGTAGCCTGGCTGCGATTGCAGGTACATGCCTCCTGGTGTCACGTTTCGGCCCGGGTTTAGCTTCTCAGGATCGGCAATGTCAACCCGGGTAGTGTAGCCGGTAAATTCAGGTTCGGTGCCCGCGAATTCAAAACCGCCCAACTTGCGAACAACGCTACGGCTTCCATCACAACCTACCAGCCATTTACTCTGAAAAGATTGCTCGCCAGACTGAACGGTTACCCCCTCCGCTGTTTGATGAAAGTTAGTAACGGCAAGCCCGCGCTTGATTTCTACGCCAAGAGTCTCGGCGCGACGGGCCAGCACGGTTTCAAGCTCCGCCATTTCAGAAATCAAGCTGGTGTCGGTTGAGCCGGGCAGGCGATTCGTAAACTGAGTGGTGTCAATATCGCCTTCATGAAACGGAATGCCGGCAAAGTGCCCCACCTGTCGCCGTAACCCTTGCCCGGCATTTTGATGGGGATTTTTAAGACGCTTGTGTACCTCAAGTTGTTGTAGCAACCCGCGCCGGTACAGCGCTTCGATAGTAGGTGCTGAGAGGCCCCGGATCCCGAAGGGTAGTTGTTTTAGTGGCGAGTGCGGGTTCTCCACTTTTTCCAACATCAGTACCGAACATTTGGCCAGGGCCAGTTCACAGGCCAGGAACAGGCCTACAGGCCCGGCGCCCGAAATGATCACATCGTAGACGGAGTTATTTTGTGCAGATTTATCGCTTTTAAGTGTAACTTTCATATGGAATGATTTGATACACAAAATTCAGTAATGCTCCTGTCTCAGGCTTGTACAAACGCGACAAAATCGTTACCTGCAGGCGGCTTCCCTTGCTTGGCTTTTCGAGCGAATGCTGCAGGTGTAGTGCCGCTATACCGTTTAAACTCGCGGCTTAAGTGAGATTGATCTGTATAGCCCAGTTCGTGGGCTAAGCCCGCAAGGTTGATTTCCGGATAAAGCCACAACTGGTTACGTACCTGCTCAAAACGCATTAAACCCGATACATCTTTAACCGTGTGGCCAGACGATTGCTTGAAGTTGCGCTCCAACGTACGAACGGTGGCGTGTGCTGCCGACGCAACCTGGCTTACAGGCATGGTACCCCTTGCTTTGCGCATAGCAACTCCTGCTTTAAATAGCATACTGTTGGTTTCAACATCCAACCGGGCATTCATGAAATACCGTTTTACGCAGGCCAGTGCTTCATCTATCCTGCCGGCTTCCATGCCGTTTTTTAGTGTGAGGTGAAGCTGGGCTATAGGATGCTCAAATATGCGCACACCACCTTTCCCCGCAGGCAGCCCAAGTAAATCGAACACCGTCCAGGGAAAGCACCTGATGCCAATAATTTCCAAACGGTTTTTTGCGTAAAAAACAACAGGCTGGTTGAGCAGTCCCATCATAAACGGCGATGGCAATGGTAGCATGCCCTCATTCTGGGCAATGCTGCAACCGCTCCCGAAGTGAAAAATAATTTCGGCATAGCCATCGGGTTGTACTTCAAAATCAGATAGCTGTTCCCCGAAGTCTCTGCTGTTGTACCAAAAACATTTTATGGAATCTTGTAGCTCTTCGGGAGGCGCAAATTCTTGGTGCTGCATATTTTCAACGATATGTAATATAAATCTGGCTGAAGGTTTGGGGAAATAAAAATGCAAACGGTGGTATACAATAAAAGCCCCTTTTTCAAGGGGCTTTCTGTTATTAGTAGCGGGGAGCAGGATCGAACTGCCGACCTTAGGGTTATGAATCCTACGCTCTAACCATCTGAGCTACCCCGCCGTTTTTAATTTAATCCTCTTTTTATATGGTTGGTAAAAAGAGTAGCTATGTTTATAAAACAATGTGCTTCCTTAAAAAGGTTTGCAAATATAGCAGAAATTCGTTTTCTTTAGAAAAAATGTTAACATTTACTGCATAACCTGTTTTCAAGTATAAACCCCGATGTCCGAAAAAAAGAAATTTACTATTGAGTATGAGATAAAATCATCTCCAAGAATACTGTTCACTTTCCTAAATGAGCCTAACGGGTTAGCACAATGGTTTGCCGATGATGTAAATGTTCGTGACCAGGTTTTTACTTTTACCTGGGACGATGAGCCGCAAAAAGCAAAACTTATTTTAGTTAAAGAAAATAAGCTGGTTAGGTTCAAATGGCTTGAGGATGAGCCGCAATGCTATTTTGAAATGGAGATTTTGCAAGACGAACTTACCAACGATGTTGCCCTGAGCATCACCGATTTTGCAACGGAAGACCAGATTCCCGAACGAAAACTGATATGGGATAACCAGATTGATTACCTCATAAGCGTACTGGGGGCGTAAGGCCAATTTAATTTTAGCTAATTTTGTATTACCAAACGCTAATTTTGCGTTAATGAAAATTAACCTGCACCGTTGCGCGTTTTTTATCCTGTAAATACAAATTGCCCCGATGAAAAAGATCCACCTTTTACTGCTTAAGTCATTTATAAGGCCTTTTGTAAGCACGCTTTTCATCGTAATGTTTGTGTTGCTGATGCTGTTTTTGTTTAAATACATCGACGACCTTATAGGCAAAGGCTTTGCCTGGTATATTATCCTGGAGTTGATGATGTACAACTCGGCAACCAATGTGGCCATGGCGCTGCCGTTATCGGTATTACTATCAACCATTATGACTTATGGTGCCCTTGGCGAAAATTATGAACTGGTAGCCATTAAAGCTGCCGGCATTTCGCTACGCAGGGCAATGTATCCCATGATCATTGTTGTATCCATATTAAGTATCGCGGCCTTTTTCTTTTCGGATTATATGCTGCCGATAGCTAACCTGAAATACTATTCCCTTTTATATGATGCCCGAAAGCAGAAATCGGCCGATTTACTGCCCGAAATGATATTCAGTTCCAGCTTTCCAGGCTACACCATCCGTGTAACAAAAAAAGATCCCGACGGGCAAAGGCTTTATGGTATTATTATTTATAAAAAAAACGACGAAACCAATAACACCGAAGTAACCATGGCCCGCGAGGGTACTATGTTCCGTACCATGGGCGATAAGTACCTGGTGCTAAAACTCAAGGAAGGTGTAAACTATGTGGAATCAAAAAGCGACGGCGCTAATTATGATCTGCGGCAACGCTTTACCCGTTTCCGGTTTAAAGAGATGGAGCAAAAATTTTCGCTGGATGGCTTTAAAATTAGCCGTACCGATGAAAATGAGTTTAAATCCGCATCGCAAATGATGAATTTGCGGCAACTTAAATTTTTTGTTGATTCGAGTCAAAAGGCTACGGATGCTGCTGTTGTATTAAATTATAAACTTATTACGCCGTACATCAAGTATTTTAATTTGCCGGCTAAGTCAAAAGTAAAATATATTGCTGCCGATAAAGATGTGTTGAAAAGCATGAAAATTGCAGATCAGCAGATGGCTTTATCAAGCGCTGCATCTGAGGTGCGGTCGGTAAAGGATTTTTTGAAAAATCGCGCCGATAAGTATAATAACGATGCGTCTACCATCCGCCGGTACGACTCGGAAGTGCAAAAGAAATATACTTTATCAGCCGCCTGTATAGCATTGTTTTTAATAGGTGCGCCGCTTGGCGCCATTATTCGTAAAGGGGGGCTGGGGCTGCCTGTGGTAATTTCGGTGATATTTTTCCTCATCTATTACATTATATCAACCATAGGCGAAAAATCTGTAAAGGCAGGTAACGTTAATACTGTATTTGGTATGTGGGTGGCCATTATTGTGCTAACGCCCATCGGGCTTTTCCTTTCCTATAAAGCCGCTACCGATTCAGTGATATTTGACATGGAGGCCTACAAAAGATATTTTAATAAAATCTTTAAACGTAAGGAAGCCTGATACGGCAAACGCCTTCAAAATCATTTTACATAGCACCGACCAGAATCATTTTAATATAGTTTAAATTTGTTTAAACTTTAATACATCATGGCAGCCTTTTAGGTTTGCCATACGTAATACCCACATAATGTTAAATACAATACAAGAAGCTATAGACGATATACGGTCAGGTAAAATGATCATTGTGGTTGATGATGAGGACAGGGAAAATGAAGGTGATTTTTTAACTGCAGCCCGCAACGCCACCCCCGAAGCAATAAATTTTATGGTACGCTATGGCCGCGGCCTGGTTTGCGCGCCTATTACTGTAGATAGAGCCCGCGAACTTGAACTGGAGCCGATGGTGAGCCATAATACCACCTCGCACGAAACTAATTTTACGGTTTCTGTTGATTTACTGGGACACGGCTGCACAACCGGCATATCGGCCACCGACCGTTCAAAAACAACCTTGGCATTAATTGATCCGGCCACTAAGCCCGAAGATTTAGGGAGGCCAGGTCACATATTCCCGCTTATTGCCAAAGATGGAGGCGTTTTGCGCCGCTCGGGCCATACCGAAGCGGCTATTGATTTGGCTGTTTTGGCCGGTTTTGAACCAGCTGGAGTTATATGTGAGATCATGAAAGAAGACGGCGACATGGCCCGCCTGCCCGACCTGCTGGTTATGGCAAAAGAGTTTAACCTGAAAATTGTATCTATCAAAGACCTGATAGCTTACCGCTTAAACGCCGAGACACTGGTTAAAAAAGAAGTATCGGTGAAAATGCCTACCGAGTGGGGCGATTTTGAAATGATAGCCTACACCCAACTGGATACCGGGGAAAATCATTTGGCTTTGGTAAAAGGCACCTGGGAGCCCGGTGAGCCAATTTTAACCCGGGTGCATAGTTCATGCGTTACCGGCGATATTTTTGGATCGTGCCGTTGCGATTGCGGCCCACAGCTGCACAAAGCAATGGAAATGATAAGCAAGGAAGGAAAGGGCGTAGTTGTTTACATGAACCAGGAGGGCCGCGGAATAGGCCTTATCAACAAGTTAAAAGCATACCACTTGCAGGAAAACGGTTATGATACCGTTGAAGCAAACGTTAAACTGGGCTTTAAAATGGATCAGCGTGATTACGGCGTTGGAGCGCAGATATTGCGCAGCCTTGGAATTTCGAAAATGAGGCTGATGACCAACAATCCCAAAAAACGCGCAGGCTTGATTGGCTACGGCCTGGAGGTTATTGAAAACGTACCTATCGAAATAGCGTCAAACCCACATAATGAATTATACCTGCGTACCAAACGCGACAAAATGGATCATGCGATTATGCGCGACCATTAAGCTGTTAGATGTGCAGATTACAGATGTGCAGATATGCAGATTTTAAATGTGCAGATGCAGGGAAATCAGATTATAAAAAAGCAGGTTGATTAATGTCAGCCTGCTTTTTTTGTATTAGATAGGGCAGTTTTCAATAGCCTTGAAGTATGTTCATCTGCACATTTGAAATCTGAAATTTGCACATCAATAAACTAATCATCGTCGTCCGGTTTGGTAACAATAGGATTGGGGTTTGTTACCGGTAATGGTGTTACCGGGGCCTGGGCGCGCTTGCCGCTTCCGAAAAGGTTACGGATAAACTCGCGGAAGGTGTCAAAATCCCGCTGATAAACCAAGCCCAATCCGTTCACATACTGCGGCAGCAACTGGTTATTTAAATTGTTTAGGGTGGTACTGTTTAAAATCCGGTACGAGTACCTGGCAGTTAAGTTGCCATCTTTCCTGATGCGGTACAAGGCCTCAAAATCTTTGTTAATGGAGTTAAAGCTTTGATTGAAAAGGGTAGTGTTATTGTTGTTAAATAAATCGTTTGAGGCTGTGTTGGTAAACAAACTTCCGTTAAACGAAAGCCTGTCGTTAAAAAAGCGCAACGAGGCGCTGGCCTCATTAAAGGATCGGATGTTTAAATCAAAGTTTTTAATGTTTGATTGTGCTATCAGGTTGTTTAGTTTATTAAAAGCAAATTCGGTAACGGCATCGCCTGCGGTGCTTATAACCTGGTTGGTTAAACTGTTGTTGCTGCCCGACGAAAACTGCCTGCGCACAATGATGCTTAATGCCTGCTGGCTGCGGTTGTTATTGTCTGATAAATAAGTAGCCACGTCATCCTTTACCGAAGGATCGGTTGGGAAGTTAAAGTCGAAGTCGATAACCGGTAATAACAACGATTTGGTCAGGATCAACTCGGCCTGTACCAATACCTGCTTATTGCCCTGCGGCGATTGCAGGCCCGCGGCGGTATACAACGGCGAACGATCTGTACGTACCTCATATAGCGCTTTCAGGTTTATTTCGGCGTTTGCCGGGTTGCCTGTCCACCTGATGGTACCGCCCTGGCTTACCGTAAAGTTTTTACTGATAAAGTTTTTAGCCGTAAATTCAAATTTGCCCGTGGTTATTAAAAAGTCGCCATACATTTCAAAATCGCCCAGGCTGTTAATATTCAGCTTTAGGTTATTGGCTACCCCGCTGCCTTCCAGCAAGCCATAATCTGTTGCTATCCTTACCACGGTCTTTTCGTCGGCGGTTAAATCAAAATTAAGGGTTACGCCATTAAATGCGCGCTCTTTGGCTACAACTTTGGCGGTATCGCTATGGCTTACAAATTTTATAAAATCATAATCGCTTGCTGTTGATGAGGTGTTAAGCGGGATATTGAAAATTGTGCCTGCCTCGGTGCGCGCAGTTATATCAATTTTCATGTTATCAACCGGGCCTTTGAAACTAAAATTCCCGGTACCGTAAGCGGTGCCGTAATACACGTGGTTGTCTTTAAACGTAGTATTCAGCGCCAGCAGGTTTTTTGCAACCAGGTCAACCTCAATATCCGGGTTAGATGGATTGTTTAAATCTATCGTTCCATTAGCCGTGCCCGTGCCGCCTTTTTTATCTTTTAGCACCATGTTGTCTACCTTGATAACGCTATTGGTTACGTTTACTTTGGTATTAACGGTATAAGCTGTTTTTAAATAATTAACGGTTACGCCTGTGTTTACCAGGGTAACATCTCCATTCAGTTGCGGTTTTGATAATGGCCCCGTCAGCTTCAGGTTGGTGGATATGTTGCCCTTAATATCTGATACAAGGTCTTTGATAAAGGGTTCAAAAATGATAGCCTCTGTTTGGTTCATTTTTACATCAAAGTCAAGGTTGTTTTCTGCATCTTTTCCAAAGGCGTATATCCCTGATAGGTTCATGGTTTCAAGGCCGCGGTTAACAATATTTAATTTCACGTCGGCCTGCTTGCGGTCGTTATCCAGTGTTGATACCAATTTTACATTACCAATAAGCGTTTTGTTCATGGTAAGCGAATCGATAGATAGTTTTGCGTCAACACCGGGATCTGCAGTAATGGCGGTCATGTTTACATCGCCATTAAGGTAGCCCTTTAAAAATATGCCCGATGTTTTGGTAAGCTGGTTAAGCGTGCGCATATTAAATTGTTCAAACGAGAGCTTTAATACATCAGTAGGATTATCAGATATAAAGCCGTTTATCCTAACCTTTTGTGTTCCATTTGATAACTCAAAGCCTGTTACCTGGGTTTTGCCATTAAGCAGGCGGATGCGTACCTGGTCTTGTATTTTCCATTTTTCGTGCTCCAGGATCACATCCGAGGGTAATAGTTTCAATTTGGCGGTAGTGTCTTTACCAAATTCAACCAGGCCGTAAAGATCCAGCTGGTTTACCGCATTTTTATCGGATAGCTTAACGTTAAAGTTTAAACTATCATTTTTAAGAAAGTTGGTTATGTTAATATCCTTTATAAAGAGGCTGTCGGTTAGGTCAACCTTTTTTAGCGAAACGTTAAGTCCCAGCAAATTGTCGGATGTGCTTTCATCAATAATAAAATCATGAAAAACTATTTTGCCGTATTTAAACGTTTTGATATAGCCCGATAGCGTAGCCGTTTTGTTATTGGAATCGAAATGGCCGGTAAAATTCCCCTGATCTGGTATTTTTAATTCGGGTAAAAATATCGATGTAAGCGGATCGAGTTTTTTGATGGTCAGGTTAAAATCAAACTCTTCTGGCTTGGGTGGTACAATAGTAGTTTGTAACGAGGGGATATACTTTTTAACAATGGTTTTAAAATACGATGGCAGGGTAGCAAGGTCAAAACTGCCTTTAATATTGGCATCGGCAAAGTCAGATTTAAGGGCTATCTCCCTGGCATTACCGCTGCCATTGGCCGATAGGTAAAGCGAGTCGGCCTGGTAATTATTGCGTGGGTCAACAATCTTTATCGGCGATAGCAAAATATTACCCTGTAAGTTTTTGAGATCATCGCCGCTGAACGTAGTTTTTAGCTGTGTACTAAGGGTGATGGTATCTTTTATCAGTTTTAAGGCGTTTAGTTTGGCATCCTTAATAGTGGCTGCCAAATCATAAGCGGGCAGCTGGCCATTTAAGTTTACCTTACCTTTCAGGTCGAGCTTTATGTTTTTATCGTTAATAGTGATATGCCCGCCAGCAAGTTTTTTTATAAACGAGCCATTGATGGTAAGGTTATTATAAGTGTAATTATTAAAATCGATGTATTTGATTTTGGCATCGCCTTTTTCGCTCAGGGTTTTCAGGTCGTCGCCGCTGCCTTTTATGTTTGATGTAAACGTGGTGCGGCCCAGGCTGCTTTCATCAAGCAGGGTGCCCAGGTCAAAATTAAAGGCATCCAGTTTACCGCTGTAACTGGGGCTACCCTTTTTATCAATCTTTAAATTAATATCCGAATCAAAACGGCCAAGCTTGGTTTTAAAAATACCATAGGCCACAAAATCGTTTTGCAAGCCGCTAAACCTGCCCGTGAAATTGATGTTGCCAAACTTGTTGATAATATCGGGAACTTTTAGGTTGGGCTGGCCCGAGAAATGACTGATGAGATAATCGATATCTTTTTTGTTGGATGCTATCTGGTCAAACCGCAATTCCAGGAAGGTGTTATTCCAATCGGGCAAGCCTCTTAAATTAAAGTCGCCTTTTATAAAGGTAGCCTGGCCACTGGTTATGGTAACCCCCTTTGATTTTAAATTACTAACCGGCCCGTGGGCCCGGCCATCTAAACCAAGATCAAAGCTTACTTTTTCGAGCCCGCTGGTAAAGTAGGCGATGTCTGCCGATGATACCCGCGACGATTTAAAATCGCCATCCATATAAACCTTCGTGTTCAACTCGTTAAAATCGCTAAACGATTTGAATTTCATCCTGAAATAATCTTTCAGATCAGAATGCCCGGTTTTTAAATGGAGGTTTTGTGCCAGTATCTGGTTAGTATCTATAGTGATATTTGAGGTTAAATTTTTAACGTAAAACCCGCTTTTTTCTACAAGGGTTAGCTTTTGCACATTGCCCTTAAAAAGGTGGTTTTTGATATCCATGTTTAAAACCACCGTGCTAAAATGTTTTACATCAATATCGTCAAAATTAACCTGGGCCATTGCGGTATCAATCAGCTGGTTTTTATACCGGAAGTGGAAGTTGTTAATGGTAATCTTATCAAAATTCAGCGTCCATGGCTTGCTGGTGGTTTTTGCAGTATCGCCCGAGTTAAAATAATTGATAATAAAATCGAGGTTGGTGGTACTGTCCTTTTGCTTTTTCAGGTAAAACGAGCCGTTATCAAGCTCGATGGCCGAAAAAGTGATAAGCCGTTGTTTGATGCTGTTAAAAATAGAGAATCCATTGATATCTACCGCCAGCTTAGGGGTATTCAGCAGCGTATCGTTCTTTTTATCCAGTACATATAGGCCTTCAATAACTACGGTGCTAAACGGCCTTATATAAAGGCTTTTTATGCTTACGGTAGTACGCAACTCGTCCGACAAATATTTGGTCGCTTTTTTAGCGGCCCATGTTTGTACGGGTTTATATTGAAAAGCCAATAAAAGTATGCTCAGTGTCAATAATATCAACAACACCAGCCCGAATACTATTTTGAGTGCTTTTTTAATAACTTTGCCTTTTATAATTAGTGAATTACTGAATTATTGATTTAGTGAATTTTTTGCCGCCCTCATTTACAATTTAACTAAATGGCAGTTTGGTAAATATTCTTCAAATCGTTAATTCAATAATTCAGTAATTCGATAATTAAAAACGTGAATTACTGAGTTATTGATTTATTGAATTTTCCTGCCATTCCATTTACAATTTAATGCAATGATAGTTTGTCAAAAAAAACATAAATCATTAATTCACTAATTCAATAAATCAATAATTTAAAACTGTGCCTGTAATATTAGGAATTGAATCTTCTTGCGATGACACGTCTGCCTCTGTTTGCGTTGATGGGGTTATCCTGAGCAATGTTATTGCTAACCAAAGCATTCACGAGGCATATGGTGGCGTTGTCCCCGAGCTTGCCTCAAGGGTACATCAGCAAAATATTGTTCCTGCCGTTCAACAAGCACTATTGAACGCAAAAGTAAACAAAAATGATATTGATGCGGTAGCTTTTACCCGCGGGCCGGGCCTTTTAGGCTCATTATTAGTTGGTGTATCGTTCGCCAAGGCATTTGCGCTTGCTCAAAACGCGCCATTGGTCGAAATTAATCACATGCAGGCCCATATCCTGGCCCATTTTATTGGCGATCATAAGCCCGTGTTTCCGTTTTTATGCCTTACCGTATCGGGTGGGCACACGCAAATAGTTTTGGTGAAAGATTATTTTGAGATGGAAATTATTGGCCAAACACTGGATGATGCAGCGGGCGAGGCAATGGATAAAACCAGTAAGATATTGGGCTTACCTTATCCGGGTGGCCCGCTTATAGATAAATATGCGCGGCAGGGTAACCCGGATGCTTACAAGTTCCCCGAGCCGCAGATCGCAGGCTTTGATTTTAGTTTTAGCGGATTAAAAACGTCGATATTGTATTTTATTCGCGATAACGTGGCTAAGAACCCCGATTTTATCAGCGAAAATATGGACGATATTTGCGCCTCGGTTGAAAAACGGATAGCAACTATATTGCTAAATAAATTTGAAAAGGCCGCAAAACAGTATGGCATTAAACAATTGGCTTTGGCCGGCGGTGTATCGGCCAATACAGGTTTAAGATTGGGCCTGCAAGCGCTTTGCGAAAAAAATGGCTGGGAAAGCTTTATTCCGGCTATGCAGTATTGTACAGATAACGCCGCCATGATTGCAATTGCCGGTTACTATAAATATTTAAAAGGTGAATTTGTAGGGCAGGAAATTGCACCTATGGCAAGGATGATTTTTTAGGCCCCCTAACCCCCTGAAGGGGGAACAAGAGGGCATTAACTTTATTAATAATTTAAAACTCCCCCTTTAGGGGGGGCGGGGGGCTTCTTATGAACATTCCATCATTAATATTCTGGGCAGTTTTTGTGCTGCCGCTGGTTGCATTTTTAGTATGGCTAATGCGCCAGGATAAAAAAAAAGGCGTTACCGGGCTTATTGTATTGGCAATTACCGTTATCGGCGGTATTATTTACATGTACGTTAAAACGGGGGGCAAATAATTAGGTGAATGGTTAATTGGGTGAGTGGTTGATTAAGTTAATGGCTTACACATGTTGATTTCATTTAATGAAACTGGAAAATAATTGGCGCTACAAGTCACTACAAAACCTGGAAAAGATAGCCGTTGAAGATCCGGCAACGGCGCCAACACAACTTGTACGACGTTGCCTGGAACTATTAAAGGTCCCGCTAAATGAATTTACTACCGAGGATCTGCGTTTAATGATAGGGCAGGAGATTAGCTTGCCATATCTTGTACCGCTGGCCATCGAAAAACTTACTGATGACCTTTTTGCCGGGGGCGATTACTACCCCGGCGATTTATTAGCGGTTGTGCTAAAAATCAAAGCTGCTTTTTGGCAGGATAATCAACAATTATATCGTGCCGTGGCAGCTTTGACAGCCGGCAGACACAAGGAAATTCAGGAAGCCGGAATTTCCCTGGGATCTTTCGCCGCCTAAACTCCTTTGGTTATTTTAAACCGGCGCAGTTAATCCTTTATGAAAAGTTTGAGCATACCCCGCAATGGTTGCGGCCTGGTCAAGGCCGTTAATTATTTTGCGGGCGTTTACCCAGTCGGTTAAGTCGGCTGTAAAATATTTGCCAAGACCCTTGCCCGTAAATAGCCCGCCAACCATCCCTTTAACCATGATGTTTGCAGCTATAGTTGGATCTAAGGCCAGTTCTGGATTTCCGAGCAGGTCAGCATGCAATAAATGGCCCATACTCTCATAATTCTCATACCAGGTTAGCTGTACGTAGCCCCTGCCATAATATAATTTATCGGGTGTGGTATAGGGTACCCGGTGACCAGAGCCAGCCCCCATTTTTAATTTTTTTCCATAGTCATGGCCTGCGCCCTTGCCAAATTCGGCTATCGGCTGCATTTTTTTGGCGCATTCATGAAACACTGTAGCCAGCATATACGCTGTTTTGCGGTTATCGGTTATGCCAGCTGCTGCAATAACGGTTAAAATAGTTTCGATGCCATCAATCTGGCTTTGAGAGAAATGTCCGCCAAACAATGGGCGGATGGTGTCGTAAAATGCTTTGCTTCCTGGCATAGTAGTGTAAGTTTAGGTATGTTAATGATTGAGCCGATGTTACCCGGATACAAAGATTTGCGCAATATCTTTGTGTAAGGCGTTGGATGTTAGTCAAATATAACGATTTAGGAACGAAGTAGCAAATCTTTTTATGGATTTTAAAATAGTGCTACCGGGAGTATCCGGAGATAAAAAAACGGCTATGCTGTTATAAAGCGTAGCCGTTTTTTTGAAATTTAAATTATCTATCGGGTAGCCCTGAATATCTTATTGGAACCGGTGTTGGTATACGCGCTGATGTAATAATAAGATGGAGTGATTACGATGCCTCCTAAAGTATATCCCGTTGGTATAGTGTATTTTGTAAATGTATCACCATTATTTAAGGATAGATTAAGGTAAGCAGTTCCGTAGGCTACAATATCTCCGGCTGTTTTTATTACTCTGCATGCTTCGCTGCCTATGTCTTCCCATGTTGCGCCCTGGTTTACAGAGCGGTATACGCGGGTGCTGCCAAGGCTTTGTCCCGAGCCTTTATAGCTAAAGGAACAAAATACGTTGTATGACGATGTTGTTAAAAAATCGCGCTCGCCCAGGTTATAATTGTAAATACCTGTTACGCCGCTGGTTTCTCGCCAGGTGCGGCCCTGGTCCATCGACTGGTAAAAAATTTTTTCTTCTTTCGAAGTAAAGTTCTTGCTGTTATCAACGGCAAACATGTACTTTTCATTCGCAAAACTGCTGATGTAATTGAGCGTTCCCGGACCGGAAATATCGGCGCTTGACCAGGTTGAGCCGCCATCCGGGGACTTATAAACCTTTTTACCTGCCAACAAAGTAATTTTATCCTGGTTAACAGTAATTCCCGTAAAACTCCTGTTGGGCGATGTAGCATCCGGAACTATTTTTACCCAGTTAGTACCATTTGTAGATTTTGCAATGCCCAGGCTTGTGGTAACGTAGTAGTTGTTGTTATCGGCTTTGATAATGTTGATAGATGGTTTTTGCCCCTGGGCAAACGGTAAATTATTATAAACGTCGGTATATGATTTGCCGTCTGCACTAAAATACAGGTAACTCTGTTGCGGGCCCCCGGTAATAAGCACACTGCCTCCTGTACTTACCATCTGATTACTTTGCTGCAAATTGACTGATGTGAAAACCTCTGTCCAGGCCAGCGAAGTTTTTGGCGGGTTTACGGTAAAAATTAATGCTTCATTGGCACTGTTCCCATCAACACTTAAAATTATCTTTCCGGTAGTAGCGCTGGCCGGGACTTTAACAGTAAGCTTAGTTGCGGTAGCCGTTAGTACCGATGCACGGACTCCATTAATGAAAACAATATTTGTGGCCGGAGTGGTACTAAAGTTGGTACCAGTAAAAGTGATAACATCGCCCGGGTTGCCCTGCGCGGGCGATATGCTTTGCAAAACGGGTTTGTTAGTATAAGTAAACACAGGGCCTGTAATGGTTTTGCGGGCATGATTAACATTTACAGTTATTGTGCCTGTTGACCCGCTTGCCGGTACCCGTACTGTTAATTTTGTACTGGTAGCGGTTAACATTATGCCGATAGCTGTTTTAAAAAACACTGTGTTTTCTGCCAATACTGTACTGAAATTTGTACCGGTAATGGTTACAGTATCGTTTGTTTTTCCGCTCGCGGGGCTAATTCCGGTTATTGTTGCCGGTAATAAATACGTGAATACAGGGCCGGTTACAGCAGTGCCGTTCTTTATGCTGACTACAATGCTTCCCGTGCTTGCCGCGGCGGGCGCGATAACAACCAGTTGGGTAGTTGTTGCCGAGCCCACAACTGCCTTAGTGCCATTAAAGCTAACCTCGTTATCGGTTTTTACTGCACTAAAATTTGTACCGGTAATTCTAATTGTATCTAAAGCAAATCCTTTTTGCGGACTAATACTTTCGATAGTTGGCTTATCACTTACAGGTGTGGGGTCAACTATATCAGTTTTTGGTTTAATATTGGCCTGGAAATTAGTAAGATCGAATGAGCCTGATGAATTAAACGAACGGCCCTTGGCGTCGGTAAACTTAATATCCCACTTAACAGTTGCTGTACCATTACTTTTTATAATAACAGTGATTGTGCCCGATACCGCGTAGTAAGTGTTGCCATCTTTAATGTACTGGACATAGGTTTGGACAGGCGGTGTGGTTACTACCGCATTAATCTTTAAGTGAGAATTACCCGGATTGAAAGATGTTCCGGCTTTTTTGCTTAACTCAATGGTGCCATCTTTGAAATCGTTTATAAAAAATACAATCTTATTTCCTGTTGTATTTAACCGGCCTGTAGCTTTCAGTGCTTTTACGTCATCTCCATCCGTACTATAATAAGTTGAGGTAATAGCCGCGGCATCCAGGTTATAATCGGTGCTGTCTATTTTTGCTGTAAGCGAGGGTTTGGTAATTGGCGAAGGATCCGATGAATCGTTTTTGCCTTTCGAGCATGAATAACCTACAATTAGCAATAATACTAATGCAGTTGATTCAGATAGATTTTTTAACGACATGTTCATTATGATGATAAGGAATAGAGTTATTGTTGCATTTTTTAATTTAAACCTAAAATAACCGGATAAGGTTAACCATAATTTCGTTAATAGTAATAACGGTGTAATGCAACCGGCGTGTGGACGATCAAAAACAGGTCAACAGTCCCTACGTTAAAGCGCGCAATTTTTTGTAACCGTGGTTTAGTATTGGGTTATGCAGTCACAAATAAAACTTAATAGTAAATAAGAAAGACCCCAATTACGAAGCCTTTCTTATTTTAATAGGTAACGGTTACTTCCCAAACCGTTCTTTTAAATAATGCCCGGTGTGAGACTTTTTTTCTTTGATGAGGCTTTCGGGTACGCCTTCAAATACTACTTTACCGCCACGGTCGCCGCCTTCGGGGCCAATGTCAATCACCCAATCGGCGCATTTAATAACATCCATGTTATGTTCAATAACAATAATGGTATTGCCGTGTTCAAGCAAGGCATCAAATGATTTCAGCAGCTTTTTAATATCGGCAAAATGCAGCCCGGTAGTTGGCTCATCAAAAATAAATAGCGTTTTGTGCGTATTGTTACCTTTAACCAGGAACGATGCCAGCTTAATACGCTGCGCTTCGCCGCCCGATAGTGTATTTGATGATTGGCCCAGTTGTACATAACCTAAACCAACATCAACCAAGGGTTTTATTTTTGAGATGATCTTTGGCTCCTTGGCAAAAAACTGCAAAGCTTCGTCAATGGTCATGTGCAGCACTTCGGCTACATTCTTTTCGTTGTAGGTAATATCCAGTATGTGCTGTTTAAAGCGGTTGCCACCGCAGGTTTCGCAGGTAAGGAAAATATCGGCCATAAACTGCATCTCAATCTTCACTTCACCCTCGCCCTGGCAAACATCGCAGCGGCCACCCTCTACGTTAAACGAGAATGCGGATGGTTTTAAGCCGGCCGCTTTGGCTGCCGGTTGTGCGGCGTACAGGTTGCGGATCTCGTCCCAGGCTTTTACGTAGGTAACCGGGTTTGAGCGTGATGAACGGCCAATAGGGTTTTGGTCAACCATTTCTACCTGTTCTATCTTAGCGTAATCGCCCTCGATGCTATCGTATGATCCGGTTTGCTCGCCCGAGTAATTGCCCAGCGTTTTTTGCAGGGCAGGTGCCAGTATGCGTTTTACCAAACTGGTTTTACCAGATCCGGACACGCCGGTAACCACGGTAAGTACACCTAAAGGGAACTTAGCATTTACGTGCTGCAGGTTGTTTTCGCGGCCGCCTTTTATCTCGATAAAATCGTGCCATTTACGGCGGGTGGCTGGTATAGCTATCTCGTCTTTACCGCTCAGGTAGCGGCCGGTTAAGCTGTTATCATCTTTTATAATCTCGTCATAAGTTCCGGTAAAAATCAATTCACCGCCATGAGTACCGGCTTCGGGGCCAATATCAATAATATGGTCGGCCGCCTTCATAATCTCTTCCTCGTGTTCAACCACCAAAACAGTGTTGCCCACATCGCGCAGGGATTTTAATACGCCAATTAGGCGCTGGGTATCCCGCGGGTGGAGGCCTATGCTTGGCTCATCCAATACATATATCGAGCCTACTAAGCTGCTGCCCAATGAGGTAGCGAGGTTAATTCGCTGCGATTCGCCGCCCGATAGCGTGTTTGATAAACGATTTAGCGTTAAATAGCTTAAGCCTACATCGTTCAGGAAAACCAAACGATTGGTTATTTCCATTAACAAACGTTTACCAATTTTGGCATCGGTCTCGTTCAGTTCCAGGCCCTGGAAAAACTCCTGCGCTTTATCCAACGGCATTAAAACCACATCTGTAATGGAACGTTCGTTGATTTTTACATATGATGCATCCTGGCGCAAACGGCTGCCCTTACACTCGGGGCAGGTGGTTTTGCCCCTGTATCGCGATAGCAAAACACGGTACTGGATTTTGTAGGTTTGCTCTTCCATCTCCTTGAAAAATTCATCAAGGCCGCGGAAAAATTTATTACCTGTCCACAATAACTTTTGTTCCTTAGCAGTAAGCTGGTTATACTGGCGATGGATAGGGAAATCAAACTTCAGGGCATGCCTCACCAGGTTGTCATTCCACTCGCGCATCTTTTCGCCGCGCCACGGGGCAATAGCCCCTTCATATATCGATTTACTTTTATCAGGAATAACCAAATCTTCATCAATACCAATTACCTTACCATAGCCCTCGCATTTTTTGCAGGCGCCGTAAGGGTTATTAAAGCTGAAAAAGTTGGGGGTAGGCTCTTCAAATTTAATACCGTCCAGCTCAAAACGGTCGCAAAAAAAGCGTTCGGTTTCCTGCTCCGCGCCAGCCTCCTGGTAACGCACGTAGCAATCGCCTTTACCTTCAAAAAACGCTGTCTGAACAGAATCGCCTAAGCGGCTTACTGTTTCATCTTCTTCGTTTTTGCTAACACGGTCGACAACAATACGTATAGCTGAGTAGGATGTAAGGGATGACTGATGCGTAGTAAGGTTTATGGTTTCGATATCGCTTTCAGCCTTTTGCTTTTTGCCTTTCGCCTTTAAGCTTTCGCCTTTCACCTCTTCCACCAGCCATGACCCATCATCAACAATACTGGCGTCCTCTAACAATGCCTCTATTTTTGATAGCTTTCCCTGGTATTCTACGCGTACAAAACCTTTTTGCATCAGTACGGCCAGCTCTTCTTTTAGGCTGCGGTTATTGTGCGGATATAAAGGAGCCAATATGGTTACCTGGCTTTCGTTGGGCAGGCTGAGTACAAAGTTTACCACATCGGTAACCGAATCTTTTTTCACCGGCAGGCCGGATATAGGCGAAATGGTTTTACCAATGCGCGAGAAAAGCAGCTTCAGGTAATCATAAATTTCTGTTGAGGTGCCCACAGTTGAGCGCGGGTTTGATGTGATTACTTTTTGCTCAATGGCTATTGCTGGGGCTATACCTTTTATATAATCAACATCGGGCTTGTTCATGCGGCCCAGGAACTGGCGGGCGTATGATGAAAGGCTTTCTACATAGCGGCGCTGGCCCTCGGCATATAACGTATCAAAAGCAAGCGACGATTTGCCCGAGCCCGACATGCCTGTTACAACAACCAGCTTGTTTTTGGGGATGGCCACATCCATATTTTTAAGGTTGTGTACACGCGCCCCTTTTATAATAATATGTTTTGATGGATCTTTTTCTGCTTCTTTGCTCATATATTGTTGGTAGTCCATGGTTCATAGACCATAGCAAAAACCATACAATCACTATGGCCTATGGACTATCGACTATGGTCTTTTTTCTAAAATGCAAAAATCCTAAAATATTTAGCATAATCCAAATCGCTTTCACTTTGTTTAGATGATTATTGCAATTAAATACCCGAGTTTACAGTTTGTTGACTTTTAATTGTTTAGAGAGGATTTTTTGGGTTGGTGGTGAGCGGAATTACTTTAGCGTAAACACGTGAAGGAGTTGGGGTTTTTGAGAGTTGGATTTAACGGATATCTGTATATTGGCGTAATAATGCTTTTAAAAGCTGGTATCATTTTGTAATTTTAAAATATAAGCTAATATAATAACTACGCTGACTGTAAGTATTGAGGATAAAAAAACCGAGAAAGCCATCAAAGCTGTATTGGACGCTTTTGGCCTGGATTATAATGTTGCAAAAGACAACAATAAGCGCCCGTTATCTAAGTCGGAACAGGTGATGTATACCCGGCTAAAACGATCTGTAAAGGAAATAAATCTTTATAAGGAAGGGAAAATTGAACTTCAGGATGCAAGAGAATTTTTAAATGAGCTATAGAGTTATCACTACTATTAGTCTATGTTAACGCCGGCAACATTTAATATTTAACATTTTTTAACATCTTGCCGGGCAATAAGTTGATGCCTTTTAATAAATTTACAGTACAAAATATTTGTAACGGATTTAATACAATCTAACAGTACCTTATTTTTTTATCAATTCAATTTTAAAAATTTATTTTGGTACCCATTAAACCTTTGGTAGTGTAATTTAGTCTAATATTATTGTTGCCAAATAATAAATTGTTTTGTTGCTAATTAACCCGATGAATATTTAAAAAATGACCGGTTGAAAAAATTTTATTTGTTTTTTATCCGGGAATTTGTTTTATTTGAAGTAACAATTTTTTTACCCTAACAAAAACGCTATAGGAAATACTTTACTTTTCAAGAGTTTAACTAAAAATTAAGTTTAAAGTAGTACTTTCTATGGATTTTCAATTGAAGAGTGATCAGGATCTAATCCATCTATACATTGCCGGTGATGAAGCGGGGCTTGTAGAATTGATCAGGCGTTACCAATCAAAAATATACACCTCTGTTTACCTGCTGGTAAAAGATGAATACCTTGCCGAGGATATTTTTCAGGATACTTTTATAAAAGTAATAAATACCCTTAAAGCCGGAAAGTACAACGAAGAAGGCAAGTTTTTGCCCTGGGTTACCCGTATTGCACATAATTTGGTTATCGACCATTTTCGCCGCGAAAAGCGCGCACCTATGGTGAGCAATGGCGACGACTTTGATATTTTTGAGGTGCTGGGTAACTACGATGAAAGCACTGAAGATAAGATGGTTAGGGAGCAAACTTATAAGGATCTTAAAGGCCTGATACAGCTTTTGCCATCTGAGCAAAAAGAGGTGCTGATTATGCGTCACTTTGGCGATATGAGCTTTAAAGAGATTGCCGATATTACCGACGTAAGCATCAACACCGCTCTTGGCCGTATGCGCTATGCGCTCAATAACCTGCGCAAAATGATGCAGGGCAGGGAGTTAAGCCTTAAAAATTAGTCGTTAAGCGTTAAGTAATAAGTTATTTTAATATTGAATCTGGTTGTTGATTAATTATCAATTAACCGGATTTTTTGCGCAAGTAACTTTATTAATCACATTTCCAGTTAATTAAATAATCAGGAAAAATTAATTAATAAAAAATATTTCATTTAATTTTCATCTAACAAAATATTATCTTTAAGCCACCGTTATAAATCGTATAAAAATTACAGTAATAAAGCTTATGGATGAAACCTTTACAAGAACGTTGAATGCTAATGCTAACCAAGCTGAAATGAACGATAATGTACATTTAAACCTGGACGCAGACGAGTTGATTTTTTACAATTCAATTCGCGCCGATTTGGACCTTTTGGCTAAGAAGCCCAAAGTGCAAACCATACACCAGATACTTGACTATTCGAAGAGCCTGCGTTAAGCATTGCACCCCCTCACTGGTTCATAGATCATAAATTGTTGATTACGGTACCCGATGTGAATCGATCCTGCCAAAAATCCGATAAATGATTTATGAACCTTTCTATTTTTATTAGTTCATTGGTTCATTGTCGCTGCGCTTGTTCATTAGTTCATTGGTGAATAGTTCAATAAATTTATATTTAGTGGTTTGCCAATTGCAATTTATTGAGCATAATTGCAGTATATTGGTTACAATATTTAATAAGCGCCGACACTAATAAATCGTGCAGCTACCAATGAACTAATGAACCATGTTAAAAGCCGACCGCTACAAACACTTTGTTGAATACTTTTCTAAAAATCAGCCTAACCCTGTTACCGAGTTACATTATGAAAACCCGTTCCAGTTATTGGTGGCGGTTATTCTGTCGGCGCAATGCACCGATAAACGCATTAACCAGGTAACGCCGGCGCTGTTTGAACGTTTCCCTACGCCTGAAGCATTGGCCGCATCAACACCCGAGGAGGTTTTTATTTATATCCGCAGTGTAAGCTATCCTAATAATAAGGCAAAGCACCTGGTGGGCATGGCCAAAATACTGGTAGATGTGTTTAACAGCGAGGTGCCATCGGGCATAGACAACCTGCAGAAGATGCCGGGCGTTGGCCGTAAAACCGCTAATGTTATTGCATCTGTAGTATTTGAAGAGCCGGCAATGGCGGTAGATACGCATGTTTTTAGAGTAGCCAACCGCATAGGTTTAACCAATAACGCAACTACGCCGCTGGCTGTTGAAAAGCAATTGATACAACACATTCCTAAAGAGCATATTGCCGTTGCCCATCACTGGCTAATATTGCATGGCAGGTACATTTGCGTAGCCCGCAGCCCCAAATGCGATATTTGCCCGCTCACCTGGTTTTGCAGGTATTATGAGCGAAACAATACAGAAACCGCTTTATTAAAAGCCGAGGCCGCAAAGATTAAAAAAGCCAAAGAAGCTAAGAAAAAGACCGCACTTAATAAGATCAGTAAGGAATTAAAGAAAAGGAGTGTGGAGAAAAGTTGAATAAGTTAGATTGAGTTGATTCAGTGAGTAGGTTTTGTTTCGATATATTTGATGTGGCTTAACGAGTTAAAACTTAATCAACCTAATCCAACTCAATCAACCACTCATCAATAAAAAATAATTACTAAAAAAATTAGTAATTCTAAATAATACATTTATATTTGCTAAAGATAATTTGAAGATGGCTAACACAGATAAAAATAACTCAGACAAATTAAAGGCATTACAGCTTACGCTGGATAAGCTTGAAAAATCATACGGAAAAGGCACCATCATGAAGTTGGGCGATTCTGTTATTGAGCCTACAGAGGTAATATCAACCGGCTCTTTGGGGCTCGACATCGCCCTGGGCGTTGGCGGCTTGCCTAAAGGCAGGGTTATTGAAATATATGGGCCGGAATCATCCGGTAAAACAACTTTGGCTATCCACGCCATTGCCGAGTCGCAAAAGAAAGGTGGCATAGCTGCATTTATTGATGCAGAGCATGCCTTTGATCGTTTCTACGCCAAAAAACTGGGTGTGGATGTAGAGAACCTGCTAATCTCGCAGCCGGATAACGGCGAGCAGGCATTGGAAATTGCCGATAACCTGATCCGTTCAGGCGCCATTGATATCCTGGTTATTGACTCTGTTGCCGCGTTGGTGCCAAAGGCCGAGATTGAAGGCGAAATGGGCGACTCAAAAATGGGCTTGCATGCACGTTTAATGTCGCAAGCCCTGCGTAAATTAACCGGTACCATCAGCAAAACAGGATGCTGCTGTATTTTCATCAACCAGCTGCGCGATAAAATAGGCGTAATGTTTGGTAACCCCGAAACTACTACCGGTGGTAACGCCTTGAAGTTTTATGCTTCGGTTCGTTTGGATGTACGCCGTATATCACAAATTAAGGATACCGATGAAGTTTCCGGTAACCGCGTAAAGGTGAAGATTGTTAAAAATAAAGTTGCGCCTCCGTTCCGTATTGCCGAGTTTGATATTATGTTTGGTGAAGGTATTTCTAAAGCCGGCGAAATTATCGACCTGGGTGTTGAATACAACATCATTAAAAAAGCAGGCTCGTGGTTTAGCTATGGCGATACCCGCTTAGGCCAGGGTCGCGATGCGGTTAAACAATTAATATTGGATAACCCCGAGCTGATGGAAGAACTGGAAACAAAAATTAAAGAAACAGTTACCGGCGAACATTTAGCTGAAGTTTAATTTTTGATTTCGGATTACGGAATTTCGATTTCGGATTTGACAGATATAAAAAGGCCTTCCATTTTGGAGGGCTTTTTTTTGGATTTTATTTAAACTGACAAGGGTGCCTTAACAAGCAGATTAAAACCACTCACCTAATCCAACTACTCACTATTTAAAAACTTCATCTTTAAGTAATAAATCACTAACTCCCCAAGTCGCTAATTCAATAATTATTACATTAGCTTTTGATGAATAAACTGGTCTTATTGCTGTTTTTGGGATTGATGATCCAGCTTTCTGCTTGCTCTTCAAAATCTGCAAATTCGCATAAAACAGTTTTCAATATCAACCTGGAGGAAGGCCTCACCTCGCTCGATCCTGCTTTTTGCCGTAACCACTATACCATTTGGATGGATAACCAGGTTTTTAACGGGCTGGTGCAGGTTAACGACAGTTTAAAAGTTACGCCGTGCATTGCAAAAAGCTGGGATGTGTCTGCTGATGGATTGCTGTATACATTTCACCTGCGCAATGATGTTTATTTTCACGATGATCCGCATTTTAAAAACGGAGTAGGCCGAAGGGCTCTGGCATCTGATTTTGTTTACAGTTTCGGCAGATTGATAGATCCTAAAGTTGCCTCATCGGGCTCCTGGATTTTTAGCGATAAAGTAAAGGGCTGCGATGCCTTTACAGCGCCTAATGATAGTACGTTCCAGATCAGGCTGAAGCAGCCTTTCGCGCCTTTTTTAAGCATGCTTACCGCGCAATATTGCTCGGTTGTACCTAAGGAGGTTGTTGAGTTTTATGGCAAAGATTTCAGGAGCCACCCTATAGGCACCGGCCCATTCAGGTTTAAGTATTGGAAAGAGGGGGAGGTACTTGTACTGCTTAAAAACGATAAGTATTGGGAAATGGATAAAAATGGCAGGCATCTGCCGTACCTGGATGCCGTAAGGGCTACATTTATTGCCGATAAACAAACATCATTTTTAGAGTTTGTAAAAAAGAAGCTCGATTTTTTGAATGATATCGACGGTAGCTATCGCGATGATATCCTTACCAAATCGGGCGCGGTAACACAAAAGTATAAAGGTAAATTCATTTTAAATACGGCACCCTACCTAAATACCATGTACCTCGGTATTTTGGTCGACAGTAATTTGGCCATCGTCAAAAAATCGCCGCTGAAAATATTGAAAGTGAGGCAGGCGATAAACTACGCTATTGACCGCCAAAAGATGATTAAATACCTGCGCAATAGCATGGGAACCCCCGGTTATGCAGGCTTTATCCCCCAGGGTATGCCGGGTTTTGATGGTAAATGTGTTAAGGGGTACTCTTACGATCCTGATAAAGCGCGGCGACTATTAGCCGAAGCTGGTTTTCCCGACGGTAAGGGGTTGCCCGAAATATCATTGGCTACTACCGTAGGCTATCGCAGCCTGATTGAATATGTGCAAGGTCAGCTGGATAGGATAGGCATTAAAACCAGCGTAGAAATTACCCAGGGCGCCAGCCTGCGGGAGCTGGTGTCAAAAAATGGCATCAACTTTTTTTACGGCCAATGGATAGCAGATTATCCGGATGGTGAAAATTATCTGTCGGTTTTTTATTCAAAAAATAAAATTCCTTTTGGCCCCAACTATACCGGCTTTAACAATAAAAAATTTGATGCATTGTTTGAGCAAACCTACCAGGTAAAAAATGATTCGGCCCGCTATGCCATTTACCAGCAAATGGATAACCTGGTAATGGAGCAATCGCCTGTGGTGGTTTTGTACTATGATAAATTGGTAAACCTTTACCAGAATAATATATCTGGCTTTAGTTTAAACGGGCAAAACTTGTTGGTGTTGAAGAGGGTGGTGAAAGCCCCCTAACCCCCTGAAGGGGGAACACCTGTTTTACTTATCTGTATACTTCAACGCATCGGCAGTTACGATAGCTGCTTGCGAGTCTTTTGAATTATCAGTCCCCAAATAACTACGGCATCGGCACCTACAGTTTTTGCGTAATCAGAGAGCTTGCTTTTTACTTCCTCCTGGTCAAGAAAGTTTGGGCAGGTTAAATGACCTATAACCTTGTATTCGTGCTTAACATCGTGAGCAGAATAATAGATCTCTATTGATGTTGTTGGTGGAAGCCTGTCACTAAAATAGGTAACGGGGATAATTGCACAAGATGAAATTAGCAGCAAAATAACTGCAATAAGTAAAACATGATTTTTCATAGCCGGATTGTTTAGATGTACGACTAATGTAGCTCCTGCCGGTTTATTCCATATTAAGTAAAAGTGATATTACAATAAAGATTAAAACAAAAAAGCCTCCCCAAAGGGAGGCTCATATAATTAGCTTTCAGCTTTAACCTTTCGGCTTTTAGTCTTATTAAGATGCCATTTGTTTACGAATGATGTTTAACGCGCCACCTGCTTTAAACCACTCAATTTGCTGAGCGTTGTAAGTATGGTTAACCGGGAACGATTCAACCGAGCCATCTTTGTGGTTTAACACAACGGTTAACTGTTTGCCAGGGGCAAATTCTGTTAGGCCGGTAATGTCGATAGTGTCATCTTCTTGAATTTTGTCGTAATCGTTATTATCAGCAAAGGTGATACCCAGCATACCTTGTTTTTTAAGGTTGGTTTCGTGGATACGGGCAAATGATTTTACCAATATAGCACGTACGCCAAGGTGACGTGGCTCCATAGCAGCGTGCTCACGTGATGAACCTTCGCCATAGTTTTCGTCGCCTACTACTATGGATCCAATACCGTTTGCTTTGTAATCACGTTGAGTAGCTGGTACTGGTCCGTACTCGCCAGTCAATTCGTTTTTAACGCTATCGGCAGTGTTGTTAAAATAGTTGATAGCGCCAATCAACATATTGTTTGATATGTTATCCAGGTGACCACGGAACTTTAACCACGGGCCGGCCATAGAAATATGGTCGGTAGTACATTTGCCTTTTGCTTTAATCAGCAATTTAAGGCCTTTAATGTCGGTGCCTTCCCATGCGGCAAACGGCTCCAACAACTGTAAACGTGCTGATTTTGGATCAACCAATACCTGTACCTGGCTGCCGTCTTCGGCAGGGGCCTGGTAACCGGCATCTTCAACAGCATAGCCCTTAACCGGCATTTCTATACCCAATGGTTCGTCAAGTTTAACTTGCTCGCCATGAATGTTGGTTAAAGTATCGGTAAGCGGGTTAAATGTTAAATCGCCTGCAATAGCCAAAGCTGTTACAATTTCTGGTGATGCTACAAACGCATGTGTGTTAGGGTTACCATCCTGGCGTTTAGCAAAGTTGCGGTTAAACGATGTGATGATAGAGTTTTTGCGTGTTGGATCGTCGGTATGACGGGCCCATTGACCAATACATGGTCCACAAGCGTTTGCCAATACCACACCGCCCATTTGTGCAAAGGTATCAAGGTAACCATCACGGTCAACTGTATAACGCACAAGCTCCGATCCCGGAGTGATGGTGAATTCGGCCTTAGTAGTAAGGTGTTTATCGATAGCCTGTTTTGCAATTGATGCAGAACGGGTAATGTCTTCGTAAGATGAGTTGGTACATGAGCCAATTAAGCCAACTTCTAATTTTGCAGGCCAGTTATTTTCTTTAACCGCTGTTGCAAATTTAGATATAGGCCATGCTAAATCCGGTGTGAACGGACCGTTAATGTGTGGCTCCAGTTCGCTCAGGTTGATCTCGATAACCTGGTCGAAATATTGTTCGGGGTTAGCATAAACTTCCGCGTCGCCGGTTAAGTGTTCTGCAACAGCGTTAGCTAATTCAGCAATGTCGCCACGTTTTGTGCCTGTTAAATAGGTCGCGATTTTTTCATCGTAACCAAAAACCGAGGTGGTTGCACCAATTTCGGCACCCATGTTACAGATAGTACCTTTACCTGTTGCAGAAAGTGAACGTGCACCCTCGCCAAAATATTCAACTATAGCACCGGTACCGCCTTTTACAGTAAGGATACCTGCTACTTTTAGTATAACGTCTTTAGCTGATGACCAGCCAGATAATTTGCCCGTTAATTTAACACCAATCAGTTTAGGGAATTTAAGCTCCCATGGTAAACCTGCCATAACATCGCAGGCATCGGCACCACCAACACCAATGGCTATCATACCTAAACCACCCGCATTGGGCGTGTGCGAATCGGTACCAATCATCATACCACCGGGGAACGCGTAGTTTTCTAACACTACCTGGTGAATGATACCGGCTCCGGCTTTCCAGAAACCAATACCATATTTATCAGATACTGAAGCCAGGAAATCATAAACCTCGCGGTTAATGTCAACGGCGGTATGTAAATCGGCAACGGCGCCAACTTTTGCTTGTATCAGGTGATCGCAATGTACGGTAGATGGAACAGCAACCTGCGGGCGGCCAGCCTGCATAAACTGCAATAAAGCCATTTGCGCTGTTGCATCCTGCATAGCCACGCGGTCTGGTGCAAAATCAACGTAATCCACACCGCGGCCGAACGCTGTTTTGGCGTCGCCTTCTGAAAGGTGGGCGTATAAAATTTTCTCGGTTAAAGTAAGGTGTTTACCAGTCGCTTTGCGGGCAGCATCCACACGGGTGCTGTAGCGGTCGTAAACTTTTTTGATCATATCTAAATCAAAAGCCATTTGTATTTGATTTTTAGGTGAAAAGTAAAAGAAATTGACACTAAAATTGATTGTCAGAAACTTAGTGCGGCGAATTTACAAAATATAACATCTAATTAATAATCAAGGTTTCGTCAATTCTTATTTGGATAGGTTCTAAATAGGTTGGCGGTTGATTGGGTTGGATTGGGTTGGATTGAGTTGATTGGGTTGGATTGAGTTGATTGGGTTGGAATAAGTTGATTGAGTTGGTTCGGGTTGGTTGATTGGGTTGGATTGCTTAGGTTAAATGAAAATGAATCTACAACCTAATCAACTTAATCAACCACTCAACTTAACTCGTCATTCTTTTTCTTTTTGATGAAAAAGATGTAGCCGTTTAATAATTTAAGACATTGATCGTAGTCATTTTGAAACGATTTAAATACCGCGTCATCAATGTAGTTTTCATCTCTTGCAATAATCATGTGATCAAGCGTTTCTGAAAGTGAGCCACGGGCGATGATGCAAAAACGGATATTATCCTGAAAATGGAAACGTCCATGGCCTTCGGCAATGTTATTACCTATTGATCTCGAACATCGAATTATTTGATCGGTTAATCTGAATTTTTCCTCATTTGGAAAACTTTTGACAAGGTTAGAAATCAGCATCCGTATTTTTCGGGCCTGCTTCCAAGTTTCCAGTTCAGTAAATGATGCCATTTAATTAATGTTTTGTTTTTGTACAACCACTTCTTTATAGTTAATTTTCAACCTATTCAACCTATTCAACCTATTCAACCTATTCAACCTATTCAACCTATTCAACCTATTCAACCTATTCAACCTATTCAACCTATTCAACCTATTCAACCTATTCAACCTATTCAACCTATTCAACCTATTCAACCTATTCAACCTATTCAACCTATTCAACCCAGTCAACTCAATCCAACCCAATCAACTCAAAACTATACCCTTCCTTACTCCAAACCTCCATCGCCCTTGGTAAAACATATTCCAACCTATCAAAGGCCTTCAAACTATCATGAAATACAACTATTGAACCCGCTTCGGTATACTTCATAACGTTCTTTAGGCAATCCTCCGGCTTTAGGTTGATGTCAAAATCGCCACTCAGCACATCCCACATGACGATTTTGATGTCGGGTTTAACAGATTTTAAATCCTTTACCTGTTGTTTTTTGATGCGGCCATAAGGTGGCCGAAATAAATTAGTATGCAGTATTTTATCTGCCGATAGAAAATTATCAAGGTAGGTTTTGTTGTCAGTTTTCCATCCTTTAAGGTGGTTGTAGGTATGGTTGCCAATAGCATGCCCATCGTTAACAACCTGCTTAAAAATATCAGGATGTTTGCCTACATTGTCGCCAATACAAAAGAATGTTGCTTTGGCATTGTACTGTTTTAAAATATTTAAAACAAATGGTGTAACAATAGGTATGGGTCCATCGTCAAAAGTGAGATAAATACAACGGTTAGTTTGGTTTACATTCCAAATAAGCTCGGGGTAAAGCTTTTTTAGCAGCCAGGGAGTTTTAACCAGGTACATATTCAAAACAAAAGTTAATGTTAAATTTTCCGGTAGATAGAAAACAACACCGCAAGGTAGTAATCAGTTGCTTACCATTGTATAGAAAAACCTTATGAAACTAAAATTTATACCATCTTTTAAAGCTACTGTAATTTGCGCCATCATGTTTTCGTCGTTAAGCTTCCGGGCTAATGCGCAAGAGGTAATATCGTTGCAAAAGGCTGTTGATCTGGCCCTGGAGCGTAACCTTACCATCAAACAATCGCAGTTTACCGAGGCTTTGGATGATGAAACTTTAAAACAGTCGAAATATAACCAGCTCCCAAACCTTACGGCAGGTCCGCAGGCATCATTTAACTTTGGCCGTAACATCGACCCATCTACCAACCAGTTCATCAACCAGCGAATTTTTGCATTGAATGGTACCATACAAACGCAGGTAACCTTGTTTCAGGGTGGCCAGTTGCGCAATACTATCATTCAGAACCGTTTATTGCTTGATGCGGATAAAACAGCTACCGCAAAAGTAAGGAACGACCTAATTTTAAATGTGGTTACTACCTATTTACAGGTATTAACCAACCAGGATTTGGTAAAAGCCGCTCAGCAGCAAGTAGATGTATCTAAAATTACTTTAGATAGGGCGCAAAAAAACTTTGATGTGGGCAACCAAACACTGGCGGATCTGTCGCAGGCCAAAGCAACCGTGTCTACAGCCGATTTGAATTATACCAATGCTCAAAATGCCTATGAAATTTCGTTGCTTACTTTAAAGCAATACATGGAAATGACTCCGCAAACGGATATCGTAGTTGAGAAACCGGATATCAGCAAACTGACAGACATTCAAACATTATATAACGCGGAAGAAGTTTTAAAAACCGCCGAATTGGTTAACCCGGATTTATTGCTTGCCGAGCAACGGGAGAAAGCCACCCAGCAGGGAATAAAAATAGCCCAGGGTAATTATTACCCAAGCGTGGTGTTGTTTGGCCAGTTAGGCTCAAATTATTCAGACGCGCGTACTTTATTGGGAGGGATAACACCTACCGGCAGGATAGATACAATCGGTTTTGTTAATGGCAACCGTAACCAACCGGCTACACTACCACAATATGCCGCTGTATATAATAAGTATCCGTTTTTTAAACAGCTGAGCGATAACTTTAACCAATCGGTAGGGGTTAGCTTACAGATACCCATTTTTAACCGTTTTAGCTCACGTACGTCGGTACGCAAAGCAAAAATACAATATGAAAACGCTAAGGTAACCACACAGCTTGCCCGTAATAACCTGAGCAAGATTATTTACCAGGCGGTATTGGATGTAAAAGCTGCCGAAAAATCATACCTGTCATATACGCAAACATACCAGGCCAATAAAGAAGCCTTTAATATTATACAACAGCGTTATAATGTTGGTTTGGTAAATTCGCTTGACTATAATACATCGTTAACCAACCTCAATAAATCGCAGTTTGACATGATCAACGCGCAATATATGGTTGTGTTTAGGGCGAAAGTGATTGATTACTACCTGGGCAAACAAATATCATTGTAAATAAAAAAACTAAAACCGTAAATATCCAAACTCATAATCATGGGAAAAACTACTAAATATATTCTGATAGGACTTGGCTCGCTGATTGTTCTGCTGATCATTGCCAAAGCAACCGGCCTTATTGGTAAGCCGCCTTTAACGCAGGTTGCTACCGAAAAAGCTGATACACGCGTTATTAACGAAACCGTATCTGCAAGCGGTAAAATAAAACCGCATATCGAAGTTAAAATAAGCCCCGAAGTATCTGGCGAGGTTGTTGAATTACCTATCAAAGAAGGTGATGTGGTGAAAAAAGGGCAATTACTTTGTAAAATCCGTCCTGATATATTAAAGTCGGGTTATGATAGGGCTATTGCATCATACAATACTCAGAAAGCCAGTGTAGGTAACTCTGGCCAGATGTTGAAACAGGCAGAGGCCACCTTTAACAACCAGGCAGGTATTTTTAAACGCAGCGAAGAGCTTTATAAAAACAAAGTGCTTACCGTATCTGAATATGAAAATGCTAAAGCTGCATTCGAAGGCGCTAAAGCTTCGTATGAAGCCGCCAAACAAAATGTTATCGGCTCGCAATATGGTTTGGCACAGTCATCGGCTTCGGTAAAAGAAGCGCAGGATAACCTGGCTAAAACAACCATTTACTCGCCGGTTGATGGCGTAGTATCAAAACTATCTATTGAGTTGGGCGAGCGTGTTTTAGGTACCCAGCAATTTGCAGGTACCGAGATCATGACGATATCTGACCTTAGCAAAATGGATGTTAACGTTGATGTGAACGAAAACGATATTAATCGCATTTCGTTAGGCGATTCATCTAATATCGAGATTGACGCGTTTTTGGGTAAGAAATTTACCGGTGTTGTATCTGAAATAGGAAGCTCGGCCAATGTGGTTGGTACCACTGCCGACCAGGTGACTAACTTTACCGTTAAAGTACGCATCAATGCAGATTCATACATGTCGTTATTGAAAAAAACGGCAGATAACCCTTCACCTTTCCGCCCCGGATTAACAGCTACAGTTGATATCAATACCAACCAGGTAAAATCATTATCTGTGCCTATTCAATCGGTAACCACCCGCGAAGAGAAAAAAGACCAGAACGGGCCGCCTAAAAAAGACGACGACAAGAGTAAACCATCAATTACACAGCCGTCAAAAGAATATGTTTTTGTGTTAACTGCGGGTAACAAGCTAAAACAAGTGCAGGTTACAACAGGTATCCAGAATGATTCTTATATCCAGATATTGAGCGGGCTTAAAGGAGGCGAGGAAGTAGTATCTGCCCCTTATGCTGCCATCACTAAAACGCTGGCCGATGGGATGATTATTGAAAAAGTTGATAAAGCGAAGTTGTTTAATGCTGATAACAGCAAGAGTAACTAATCAGAAGATATTTGATATTAACAAAGCCGCAGGCCCTATTGGGTTGCGGCTTTGTTGTTTTATGGGACTCAGGATTTTTAATTACGTGGCGTTTTCGCGTCCACCCATGACATATTGTACTTTCGAGGTGCGTAGGCCGGTCACCCTAAGCCTGTCGAAGGGTCGCGCGGAGAGGCCTTTGCCCGCTATGGTTCGACAGGCTCACCATGACTGCCCTTTTTACGATGTCATTCTCCCTTCAGAATTTATCGAAATTTTATAACTCAGTAAGACAGCTATTTAAAGGAGATTATCAAGCCGTACTATGAGGGTTTACAAACCACAATAACAACGATTGAGTAATCTTCCTACACCAGTCCCTGCAAACTCATTACTGCCTGATCTAGAAAGTTAGGGATCAGCGTTTGTTGGGTGTGGCTAATTTTGTCAGGGTCGGCAAGGTGGCTTAGCATTTCCTTGTATTTTACGTCGCCATGCTCATTAATTACTTCATCTTTTTTGTCTTCCTTTAAAAGCAGGTTTTTCATGCCATTGGCATCCGCTTCGGGATGAAACTGGGTAGCAAGGGAGTACTCGTCAAAACGAATGGCCATCATGGCCCGTGGCAAATCAATATGCAGGCGCTCTTTTTCGATAGCCACCAGCTGCATATTCAATTCTTTAAACCGGTTTTCGTTCGGATTGATAACCTGCCAGCTTCTGGAGTCAACTGCGTAAAATGGTTCGGCAAGGCCTTCAAACAAGGGTTCGGTTAAACCAGCCCCGGTTTTATTTACCGGCAACACACCAAATGATGGCGAACGGCGGGTATTGATATCCCCCAGCTCGTATTTACGACACATTAATTGGAAAGAGTGACAAACATAAAAAGCATGCTTTTTATCGGTAGTGTTGGATAAGTTATGATCTTCGAGCCTGTCTGTCAGCCTGAAATATTTCTTTTCCCATTCTGTGCCTTCATGTAAAGGGCTGCCGGGCCCCCCGCTTGATATGTAAATATCAAAATCAAGCCCCGGCACCTCGCATCCCCTGCGAACGTCAAAGATTTTATAGGTGATATTTAAATCGTGTTGTGCTTTATATCTTTTTAAAATATCCTGGAAACCGCGCATCCCCTCATTCGCTATCCCATCATACAAATCAAGTATGGCTACTTTTATTTCCGGTTTCGTTGTCATCCTGTCGTTATAATCCCTTTAGTGTTTGCGATGTGATGTAATCAACCACATCCGCAAAGTTATTATTTTGCTGGTAAATGGCCAGCTGCCTGTCGGCCCCGGTACCGGTTTCCAGTATTTTATGTACATACTGCAGGTCATCGCGCGAACCAAGGTCGTCAACCACATCGTCGACAAAATCAAGCAATTCCAAAACTAACGACCGGGTGTTTACCTCCATCTCCTTACCAAAATCAATCATTTTGCCATCGATGCCGTAACGGGCGGCCCGCCATTTATTTTCATTAATAAGTGCCCGCGAGTAGGTTATAAACTTCATATTTTGCTGACGCAGCTTATATAATTTGGCACACAACGCCTGGAAAAGTGCTGCAAAAGCAATGGTTTCATCTACCAGCATAGGGCAATCGCAAATACGGAATTCGATGGTTTCGAAGAAAGGGTGAACCCGGATATCCCACCAGATTTTTTTAGCGTTATCGATGCAGTTGGTTTTTACCAGCAGCTTGATGTAATTGTCATACTCTTCGATACTGCTGAAATAATCGGGAATACCGGTACGCGGAAATTTATCAAATACCTTGGTACGAAACGATTTGAACCCGGTATTACGCCCTTCCCAAAAAGGCGAATTGGTTGATAAGGCATACACGTGCGGTAAAAAATACCGCACCTGGTTGGCAATGTGGATAGCCATATCCCGCGATTGGATGCCCACATGCACGTGTAAACCAAAAATAAGGTTGGAGCGGGCAGCCTCCTGCATCTCATCTACAATCTCGAAATAACGTGGATGATCTGTGATGAGCTGATGTTGCCAATGCGAAAACGGGTGCGTTCCCGCTGCACCTATGCGCAAGCCAATATCGCCGGCAAGCATGGCCACGGTTGTGCGCAGTTTACTTACCTCTTTGCGGGCTTCGGTGGTATTATGGCAAATATGCGTGCCTACCTCCACAACCGCCTGGTGCATTTCGGCCTTCACCTGGTCTTCGTGGATTTTTTGCGCGCTGTCCACAATTCTCTGCTCGTGCGATTTTAGCTCCCTGGTTACGGGGTCAATCACCATAAATTCTTCTTCAACACCTAAGGTAAACTTGTTCATAATTGGTTAGGTTAAATACATTCAGTTTCTATGCTGAATGTTTCCGTGTATTCGCTTCTATACTAATAAACAAATTGTCATTTCGAACGAACAAGGGCTGGCCGCGAGCATTAGCGTGAGGAGAAATCTTACACGCTATGCAATTCACGGAGCACCGTTGTATAGCGTATAAGATTTCTCCTCGTACCTCGTCGAAATGACAAGCGTTATTTTTTGGCTTTCTTGGGCTCTTCTACTTTCTTCGCCTTCACCACCCTCTCCTTCTTCACTTTCCCCTCAGCCTCAATAGCATGATCAACTTTGGCTACAGATACATCCACTTTAGCCGGTTTTACTTTCGCACCTACCAGTGGTGTTTTGGCTGCCGATGTTTTTACAAACTCGCCCCAGGTAAGGTTATCTAAACCGTCCTTTTGTTTTTTTGCGCGTTCAATGGCGTAATCAGCGGCGGTTTCAACCACCCATTCAAAGTTGTCCTGGCCTACGCTGGTCACTTCGGCATCAGGGGCCGGGTTACAAAAATCAATAGCGTAAGGGATGCCGTCGCGAATGGCAAATTCCACGGTATTAAAATCATAACCTAAAAACTGGTTAAGTTTTATCACGTAATCCTTAACAGTATCCAAAAGCTTTTTTGCTGCCGGGGCTTTACCGTGCTCGTAACGCAAGTGATGCGGGTTGCGCGGCTCGTATTGCATAATGCTACGTGCTTGCCGCCAATGCAGTAACAGCGAAAGTAATCGTCAAAAACAACCTCTTCCTGCAACATCATTACATACTGCTTGGTTTTGTTGTACTTATCAAAAAAATCCTCTTTATCGTCCAGCTTATAAACCTCTTTCCAGCCGCCGCCATCAAAGGGTTTCATGTAGGCCGGGAAACCAACATAGTTAAAAATACCATTCCAATCCAACGGGTAGGCCAGGTTGCGGAACGATTTGTCGGTAGTGTCATCTGGTAAATCTTTTGAAGGCAATATCACTGTTTTTGGCACCGGCACACCAATTTTTACAGCCAGCGCGTTATTAAAAAACTTTTCATCGGCGCTCCACCAAAATGGGTTATTAATAACGGCAGTGCCGCAAATGGCCGCGTTTTTTAATGCAGCCCGATAGAAAGGAACATCCTGCGAAATACGATCGATGATAACAGCATAGTCCAATGGTTCGGCCTGCATAACTTTATCAATGCGTACAAACTCAGCCGATATGTTTTTCTCTGCCTTCTGGTTTATCCTATCCACAAAAGCCTGCGGGAACGAATTTTCCTGTCCGAATAAGATGCCTATTTTTTTCATTATGTATATGTTTTTGGTAGTTGTAATTTTTTAAATCAATAATTCACTAATTCAGTAAATCAATAATTATTTTATCGTCGACAAATAATGTGGAAACATTTCTTTCCAAATAGGCCAGTCGTGGCTGGCATTCGGGCGGATATCTAACCAATGCTTAATACCTTTTTTGTTTAATATGTTTGATAGCTGTATATTATAATCTTTACAAATGTCGTGCTCAGATGTGCCCAGGATGATGTTGATGCTCCATAGGTCGCCTGTGTTGCTGCCGGGCAAATAATCTACCGGGTTGTTGTAAAAAATATCGTCGTTATAAAAGCCGTCGGTAAACATTTTGATATCAAAGGCTCCGCCCATAGTAAAAAGGTGCGCCACTTTCTCGGGGTGTTTAAATGCAAAGTTTGCTGCATGATAACCGCCAAAACTGCATCCGGCAACTGCTACTTTGCCAATGCCGGTTTCGTGCATGGCCCATGGGGCCAGCTCATGTAAAAGCATTTTATCGTACCAACTGTAATTACGGGCGCGGTCGGCCGGGTGGATGCCTTTGTCGTACCAGGTGCGGTCATCCAATGTATCGGGGCAGTAAATCTTTACCAGGCCCTGGTCTACAAACCATTTTACGCTATCAATCAGGCCAAAATCCTTGTTTTGGTGATAGCGGCCCTTGGTAGTAGGGAATAGTATAACAGGAAATCCGCGGTCGCCAAATACCAGCATTTCTACATGCAGGTTTAAGTTTGGCGAGTACCAGCGATGATATTTTTCTATCAAAATGGGCAGTTTAAGTTTTAATTGATGTAAGTTAAGTGGTTTAACTGAAAAAGGCAACTAACTGATAAATTAATACGTTAGCTTAATAAATTGAAAACATAGCGTACTTTTGTGCCCTTTAAAATTAACATAAGATGAATTGGGGCTGGGCCGAAACTGAGATGACGATAATAGAAAAAACGATAACGATAAATTCTGTCTTGCTTAAAAGAGAGGTGTTATGCACGCTATTAATACCGGACGAACAGGAAATTGCAGAGCCGTTAAACCTGTTATTGCTGAACGATGGACAGGAGCTGGAAAACCTTGCGCTTAGCCAAACGCTCGAAAAACTATATAACACTAACCGGCTGAAGCCAATACTGGTAGCTGCCATCCACGCCGGCGAAGACCGCCTGCAGGAGTACGGCGTAGCCAACAGGCCCGACTTTAAAAAACGCGGCGCACTGGCCGATGTATATACCCAATTTATTATAACCGAACTATTGCCACAGGTAAAAGCGGAAACCGGTATTCATGAATTTGCAAGTACGGCTTTCGCCGGTTTTTCATTAGGCGGATTATCGGCATTTGATATCTGCTGGAATAACGCCAACGTATTTGATAAGGTAGGAGTATTCTCCGGCTCGTTTTGGTGGAGAAGTAAGGATTTGGCTAAAGGTTATACTGACAACGACCGGATAGCACACGCTTTAGTTAGAGAAACCGAAACCAAACCCAGCCTGAAATTCTGGCTGCAAACCGGCACCAAAGATGAAGCCAGTGACAGGAACAAAAACGGGATTATCGATGCCATTGACGATACCATCGACCTGATTAAGGGACTGGAGACAAAAGGTTTTTCTCGGCCTGAGGATATACAGTATATCGAGGTAGTTGGCGGCAGCCATAATACCGAAACCTGGGGTATGGTAATGGGTAAGTTTTTGTGCTGGGCGTTTGGAGTATAGGTTTCGATTGCTTAAATTGCTTACATGGAGAATGATGTAATTATTAAGGTAATAGAAAAGCTTCCATTAAGTTCGAGGTATCAGGTTGAGCATTTTATAATTAAACTGATTGGCGAAGCTAAAGAGAATGGAATAAAGATTGATTTAAGCGATGTTGGTGGTGTTGTCATGGCATCTGATTTTGATGCACCGTTAAAAGAGTTTCATGATTACATGTATACGATGGATATTAAATTCATCGAAAAGATTGAGGAGTTATCAATTCCACTGCAAAATGAATTGGAGATGATAGCTGACAGGATGCTGGAAATGGATAGGTAATAGAGGTTACTATTACCCCAACTTGTCTTTAATGGATGTTTATATGTTAAAAAATTACAATTGTTAACGACGTTAAGCTATTATGAATGAATACACAATTGAGGAAAAAGTAAAATTGTTGATTGAGGTTGCTCCATCTGAATACGAATTTAATTTGAACCCCGTTGCTACAGAAGAAGAATTAATAATATTTGAAACTCAATTTAAGGTCAAAATACCTGAAGACTACCGTTGGTTTGTACTAAACATTGCAAACGGAATTGATTCAAAATACCCTTACGTGCAAATAACAAGCGAAAAWAATTTTGCTGATTATTTT